>NZ_JAJRBM010000028.1 GCF_028679455.1 Methanospirillum sp.
AATGACATCCTTCTCGTTGACGACTGTCTCAGGGTTGATGATACCGTCATCATCAAGATTTGAGTAATAGTCTGCACCATGTGCACCAACTACATCCTCATCAGGAACCTGAATCCGGTCGATCTGACCTCCCGGATACCGACGCTCCTCACCCTCATACGTACGTAAAAAATGGGATCTGCCGAGACCGCGGTCGATTGAGGCTTTGTTGAAGATGAGAGCATCTTCAATATTGTATCCTTCGTAACTGAGAATGGCTACCACGAAGTTCTGCCCGGCTGCCCGGTCATCAGATCCGATACCTTCTGAAGTCTGGGTATATACGAGAGGTTTCTGAACGTAGTGAAGCAGGTGGCCACGGGTGTCAGGCCTGAGTTTCATATTGGCGTTTGCAAACCCGAGCGCCTGCTTGACCATTCCAGCGCCCATCGTTACACGAGGAGACGCATTGTGTTCAGGGAACGGAACATGGGCTGCCCCGATACCAAGGATCAATGAGGGATCTATCTCAAGATGGGTATGTTGAGGAGTGATATCATCGGGAGTCATCGCGATGAGGAGATCTTCTTCCTCTTCAGCATCGACGAGCTCGATAACACCACGGGTGATCAGGTCAAAGAAGACGATCTCCTTGTTCTTCAGTTTCAGAAGATCCTCTTCTGTGATGAGGGGTTTTCCTTCCTGAAGGACAATTAACGGCCGGCGGGCACGCCCACGATCGGTATGGATGATGATGTCGCCGTTAAACTCCTTGTGCGAACAGTTCACCTCGGTGGAGATGACTCCCTGTCTGCGCATAGTTCTGATCTTCTGGACCAGATCTTTAGGATCGTCAACAAGACCGATAAGGGCACCATCAACGAACACACGTGATTTTGTTGCTATCACTGGATCTCACCCCTGATCTGTTCAACACCAAGTCCGTAGAGCATCCTGATGATCTCTTCATCATCATAGACTCCTTTACTAATCTCAACCATCTGAGCGAAGTTCTTCACCAGACCACAGTTTGGTCCTTCAGGAGTTTCGCTCGGACAGATCCGACCCCACTGTGTAGGATGGAGATCACGAGCCTCGAAATGAGGCTGGGAGCGGGAGAGCGGGGAGATGACACGACGCAGGTGTGAGAGCACACTCATGTGATCAATACGATCAAGAAGTTGAGAGACACCAGTCCTTCCTCCAACCCAGTTCCCGGTCGCCAGCGGGTGAAGCAACCGTTCAGTCAGCACATCTGCACGGACTGCAGTTGCTATGGAGAGATCACGGTGACGCATACTGGCCCGCTCGAGTTGATATTTGATATCACGGGTAAGCCGGTTGAGCGAGATACGGAAGAGATCCTCCATCAGATCACCGGCGAGTTTGAGCCGCTTGTTTGCGTAGTGATCTTTGTCATCAATACGCCGGCGGTCAAGTACGAGATCAAAACAGGCTTCGGCCATACGACCAAGGAAGTGGGCTTTTGCGAGCCTGACGGAGCGGACAATCTTCATCTGCTCCTCATCCTCTTCATGGACAAAACGAGGCATCATGTAGTTAAGATGTGGAAGCAGGTAATTGTCCAGAACAAATTCGGCCCGTTTCTTCTGATAATCACGGGTCTGGTTCGGAGCAAGTTTCTTTCCGACATACATGACACCGCACTCGACCGAATCGCATTCGCTCTCTTCAAGATTCTGCATCATGAAGGTGAGAATTTCCTCATCAGTTGAGACTGCTTTGACGACTTCAGCATCACTGGTCATCCCAAGTGCACGCATCAGGTCAACAAACCGGAGATGACCGGCAACGGATGGAAAGGTAACCTCAAGCAGGTTCTTGCGGTTCCGTTCCACAACTACGAGGGCGCGATATCCTCTGAACTGGGAGAATACCTTGGCAACATAGATCCGCTCATTATACCGTTCGGTGTACTCGGTCATGATCTTGTTTGAAGCAAGATCCTCGAGTGTCATCAGCACACGCTCAGTCCCGTTGACGATGAAATAGCCCCCTGGGTCCAGCGGATCTTCTCCATGAGAAACACGCTCTTCCTCGGTCAGACTTGAAAGATTACAGGCTACTGAACCAACCATGATCGGGAGTTGCCCGATGGTGGCAGTCACAGGTTCCTGACGAACACCACCCTGTACCAGGGTGAGATCCAGTTGAATCGGTGCAGCATACGTGATGTTACGCAGACGCGCCTCACCAGGGAAGAGTTCAGACTGCGAACCGTCTGCTTCCCTGACAAGTGGGCGTAAAATTTTTAGATCTCCGAGTTCAACCGATACCGGTTCGTTCCCTTTTCCTCGTGACTCAATATCGGTTTCGATAACCCGCTGTTCTTCAACAACTTTATGCAGATTATGAGTCAGAAAATAATTGAACGAATCCAACTGGTGCCGGGCTACATGGTCCCGGGCAAAATATGCCTGTGAAAGGATGCTCCTATCAATCAAAAGATCAGCCCCAGGCTCACTTCTTGGGTCTCTTTACTACCTGACGGTAGGACTCTGCACGACCGGCTGTCATACTCTTTCTGACGATCTTTATTACGTCATTGATCCGTGCTCCGATAGCCAGCACTGCCGGATCATCATGATAAATCTTGGGCAGGTGTTCCTGTCCGATATTATACTTCGAAAAGAGCGCTTTGACATCATCACCGCTCATGATACTGTGCTCAGGTACCATCTCATGCTTAAGTACATTCAGCTCGGCGTTCAACGCCATACCCCCTCGATTGCGACTGCAATTCGATAAAAAATCTATGCACGAAAAAACCACAACTGCAAGTGGAACGGGCTCGAGGGGATTTGAACCCCCGACCACCTGGTTAAAAGCCAGGCGCTCTGCCAAACTGAGCTACGAACCCACCTTGTCATCTCTCTTGTAGCATCATAAAGAGGCTGCGATGAAAGATAAAGGTTTGCTTTTCCCGTTTATATTTCGGCTGAACAATCCTACCATCAGGATCAACAAACCTGCAGACCATCCAAATGATGGAGAGACACCTTGCGCGTGTATAACTTATATGCTGGATCAGATAAACAGTTCTACTGGAATCACTGTTAACAGTCACAATAGCTGATGGATCTCAGATCCTGCCAGCCGATATATGGCCCTCAGAGATTCTATTTTTTCAGGAGCGATACTGAGTGGTACCAATATGGATATTGCAGGCTGGGCATCATGGATGAGCTTAGCCGATGGATAGAAGAGAATAAAAAACTCTGTCAGCCGAGAAAGGAACACGCAGTCAGGGCAGTCAGACACCTTTCACGAAATGAACGACAGAACCTCTTCTCTGAGGATATCTCCTACATGCGGTCTGCCGAAGGACGATGGTTTGAGATGATATCCTACGAACTCTTTCTTGACCTGGCTAACCGGACAAATGCCCTCAAGGCAGTTGTCCTGAAAGGGGCAGACGTCAGAGGAAAAAAAGAGATACCAGCTCTCGGGCAGGACGGATTCTTTTACTCACGCAACGGCGATATCACACTTCGGGGAAACGGGCAGGATCTTGCAGAGTTTGATCTTCTGCTCATAAAAAAGGACAATTCACTGGTCTTTGTAGAAGTGGTCACATCTCCTTCTGATCTTAAGGATTTCATGCAGGAGATTTACTACAAAAAACAGATGATCCGGTA
>NZ_JAJRBM010000029.1 GCF_028679455.1 Methanospirillum sp.
CACTTCCAAATGGGGCACGTGCCCAGATCACCTATTCTGATGTCGTCTCAACCAAGGGAAGCTCATTCACCATCAGGAAATTCCGTTCAGATCCCATGACTCCGGCAACGCTGATGTCATTTGGGACCTACAGTGATGAACTCCTGGCGTTCATCTGGCTGGCGCTTGAAAACCGGCAGAGCATGATCGTAGTGGGAGGGACTGCAAGTGGAAAGACCTCTGCGATGAATGCGTTTTCCTTCTTCATTCCTCATAACTCAAAGATCGTTTCACTCGAAGACACCCGTGAGATCCAGATTCCCCAGAAGAACTGGCTGCCAGTTCAGACCAGATCAACGAATGTAGCCAATGACAGGGGCAGCGTTGATCTCTTTGATCTCCTCAAGGCATCGCTCAGACAGCGGCCGGAATACATCATTGTCGGTGAGGTTCGTGGCAGTGAAGCACAAACACTCTTTCAGGCGATGAACAGTGGTCATACGACCATATCCACTCTCCATGCCGGAAACATCGAAGAGGCGCTGAACCGGTTGACTAACGAGCCGATTAATGTCCCTCCTGCCATGTTCGGGGCGCTCAACCTGATGGTAATCCAGACCTTTCATTACCGGGACGGGCGGATGATCCGAAGGTGTGATGCGATTCATGAGATCGTGCTCGGGGAGGGTGACAAGGTAAAATGGAACACCCTGTATGAGTATGAACCAAAGGATGACTCATTCAAACGGGTATACCGGAGATCTAAGACCCTGCAGACGATTCAGTACATGCATAACTGGAGCGATGAGGAGATCCAGTACCACCTCGATATCAGGGCTGCATTTCTGAGTAAACTCCGGAGCCAGCACAGTTCTGATCCTGAACAGTTGATGCGGATGATCACCGACCTGCGGAGGATGGCATGAGACTTTTCTCTCCGCGACAGGTCGATACATGGCTTGAAGGAACATCACTACGTAAGTCTATCCGGGCTTCTCATCTCCCGTATTCCCAGTATTCGTACTTCATGATGATGGTTCAGTGGAGCATCCTCTCGGTTGGTGCGTTTATTGCCATTGCAGCATTTTTGCTGATCACCAACTTTCACCTCATGCCTGATAAACCAGACAATATTCTGAATAATAATGTAATAATTATCTTGATTCTCTTTGTGTTACTGGTTCCCGGAGTAATCATCGCCATTTTCACCTACCCCTCAACTACCGCGGCGGGGAGAAGATCCTCTATCAATCTCGATCTTCCCTATGCTATCACCTACATGCAGGCACTTTCAGCGACGATGACCCTCTATAACGTCATCAGAAAGATTTACGAGGCTGATGATCTCTTTGGCGAGGTGGGAAAAGAGTTTGGCCTCATCGTCCGGGACGTGGAGGTCTTCGGAGATGATCTCTACTCTGCAATCCGTAATCTGCAGGCAGTTACTCCGTCAAAAAACCTTGAAGAGTTTCTCAACGATCTCCTCCTGCTCTCAAATAGTGGGGGAGATATCACGAACTTTCTCGCGTCACGATCTGCATACTTCCGTGAGACTGCAGCCAGGGAGATGGAGAATGTACTGAAGACGATCGAGATCATGGCAGAGGTGTATGTGACCGCGTTTGTTGCCGGGCCGATCACGATGATAGTCATCATCGTCGCACAGAACCTGAGTGGTAAGTCTGAGCTCTCCCAGTACATGCCCCTCATCATCATCGGGCTTGCTATGGGATCTATCGGGATGATCTACATCCTCTATCTGATGCTCCCGACCATCAAGATGGATATCACCAGAAAACCGGTAGAAGACTCTGAATTTACTGATATTGCAATCGATCTCAAGGAATACACCAAGGTGGATCAGACGTTTCTTAAAAAGATCGATGCAAAGAGAAAACGGTTTAAACTGGAAAACCTTATCAAAAATCCGGCACGGGCATATATCTCAAATTTTGATTATAGTATCGTGTTCGGGGCTGTCTGTGGGGGATGCGTCTGTGCATTGTATTATTTCGGGTATTTGAGTACATGGATCCCAAATATGTCACTCGAGGCGTTCCTCTGCCTGCTTATCGTTGCAATACTTACTCCGATATCCCTGGCCTATGAGGGACGTAGCTGGTTTGTTAACAACGTGGAGAGTCATACCCCTGAGTTTCTCCGTCAGCTCGTAGATATGAAGGACGTCGGGGTGACGCTCCAGACTGCTATCGGGCTTATCTCAAACTCTAAACTCGGGGTGCTCTCCCAGGAACTGGTGATGACCTCAGAGGATATCAGGCGGGGTTCGACAACGATCAATGCCCTGGTCAGAATGGAGGACCGCATCGGCCTTGTATCAGTCAAACGGGCGATGTCCCTTCTCGTGAAAGCAAGTGAGGTGACCGATTATATCAAAGATGTGCTTATCATCGCTATTAATGATTTTGAGCATTATCTCAAGTTAAAGAAGGATCGGTTTAATGCAGCGATCACGTATGTGATGATCGTATACCTGGCGGTCGGGATATACATGTACACTGCGTATTCCCTGAATGTCTCATTTATTGCTTCGTTTACCCAGTTTCATATTAATTTTGATACCGCAGGAAACCTGACCGACATGTTCAGGATCGGACTGGTTCTCGGATGCTTCTCCGGGTTGATGGCAGGACAGTTATCTGCTAATAGTGTCCTCGCAGGATTTAAACATGCAATCCTTCTGGTACTCGGGTGTTTTTTCCTGTTTATGTATTTTATTCCGTACCAGCTTGATCTTATTACCCACGCCGCAGCCCTGGCAGCTGCAAATGCCTCGGCAGGTGTATAATGGGAAAGCGGGATTCGGGGGTTTCTTCAGTAATCGGAGAGATGTTGATGATTGTCCTGGTCCTGATCCTGGTACCGGTGGTTACTATCAGTCTGATGAACCAACTGCCTGAGGATAGAACCCCGACGGTTACGATAAAGATGGGACCGATAAACAACACAGGATATGTGGCTTTTTATCATAAAGGGGGAGACTGGATTAGAAAAGAGAATATTCAGGTATTTCGGAATGGATACAAAATAGATTCTACAAGACTATTGTTGCAAAATCTGACATTTGATCTCGGCGATGAGTTGGGAGTATCTGAACTGACTCGAGGAGATAACATCAGTATTATTGCAAAAAACGCGGTTATTTTCTCCGGAGTGGTCAATTGATTAGAGAAGATGCACTATCTCCGGTTGTTGCGTTTATGTTACTCCTTATGGTGATTGTTTCATTCATTTCCCTCTTAAACGCATATTATATACCTTCATTAAAACAGCAGAGTGAAATCACCCATCTTCAGCAGACGGAACAAGGAATGCTTGCCATAAGTTCCGACATCGACCGGATGATATCATTTAAACAGGATGCTACAATTAAAGAGAGATTCCCTCTCGGAGGTGGTGATGTAATCTTTTCACCGGTTCGATCATCAGGGACGATACAAATAAGTCCTGAATCCTGGATTCTTAATATTACCTTCACCAATGAAAGCAGTTATTCAACCACTTTTAACATTACCGCACCATCAATATCCTATCATCCTGTTGGTAATTTCTGGGTTAATCAGGGATATACCTGGAACAAGGGAATCATCAATATCACGAAAAATAAACGTACAACCTGGTTAGAATATATCGATACAAAAAACGCAACTCAGGGAGAAAACCAGTTTATTCAGATTCTTGCAACACCTGTTACGGTAACGAAAGCATTTTTGTCAGAGAATAATACCCTTGCAAATATCACTGTTTCAGCCACAAATATCACACCAGATTCAGAGCATGCATTTGTAAGCAGCAACGGAATGGGTAATATCGGCCTTACAATGTCAACTTATCAGGAACTAATAGTAAATGTAACCTCTCTTCAAATAGTAGTCAACTCAAATCTTCCAAAGGAACAATTTGATGAGGTAAACAAAATGATTGAAAATTGGGTTATATCATCATTCACATGTTCCAATTGTGTAAGTACTACTAACTTGCCAGAATACAAGATTGCCTTTCATGATTATCCGGTAAATTTTACGTTACAAGAAAAAATGCTGAAGATATCTACGATTTAATCATTGATCTGACGCATTTTGTTACCCTCATGATCAATAACAGATCCATCACATCTGATTTAAAAAAAAGTAGCATTTCAGGGTATTTATAAAAATATAAGTATCGTTGATGTCTGATTCATATGCCCGATAAATTCCTCTCCATACGTGGAGAAACCGATAGTCGGGATATTCTTAAAGATATTACCATATGCATCAGTTTTCTGTTCCTGTTCTAATTGAAGGGTTCTTAAGATACAATTAAAGTTAATAAGCCCTTTGATTGGTCCTTTCTCCTTCTGTACCTTTTGAACCACATCAGTTGTGTCTGCAATGATATCAGTTGAAGTTAGTACTTCAAGATCAACTCCATTTCGAATCTGACAGTAGAAATAGATTGAACTACCATCTACCCGTTGCGGACTCCTGACAAAGGGATCGCCATCAGCAATCAGCCCGACCGGATGGGTCATGAATTGTGAGGCAACATCCTTCTCATCTACTCCAACCGCCTTTGCGTACGCAGTGACTGCAGGCATGTCATTAAACTCAATAACCTTACGGGTTGCCTCATCTACTTCAGTAGGAGTCAGTTTCTTGTTGGCTTGAATGAATGACTGGGTTTTGATGAGATCAAATTTACACGCCGGTTTCATAAGAGCGAGAATGGCTGCATTGTTGTACGCCTTTCCATCCAGATATACCCAGGTCTTTTTGAATGAAAGATCATCACCTGCGGACCCACCAATGATGGGAATATTTACCAGATCTCCGATCTTTTCCATCAACCATTCTTCAGCACAGGACAGCCCGTCAATGAGGATAATCCCCACATACTGGTCAGGGTTGAGGTCAAGTGGTTTAGAGCCAAACTTTTCTGCCAGACCAATGATTGCACGTGACGGTGCCTTTCGATCAGTCACATCGATAACATCTGCAGCAATACCAGCAATCACGTCTGATTCAAGGGCCATGGCAACAACTGAGTTCTTCAACATGCTGCCAGAGACTATTTCACCAGATGTTGAACAGCCAATAACGGTTGCATCAGGAAATTTATCCTTCAGTGAGCGACTGATAGAGGCAGGATCGTACACTGATGAAGCAAAAAAAAGAACTGCCACCGGTTTCAACCCTGAAAACGAGGATGCAATATCAGCTGCAGCAGCACTCGGATCCGGTTTTACTGAATGAGATACCTGAATTGTCATATTACACCGTAAGTTGAATATCCATATCTTTTGCAATCTGTCTTATTTTCGCAATTACTTCGGGATCATCATCTGATGATGAGGAATATTTACTAAAATCAATACCTTTAAGAAGGAGTTTTGTTCTCGTTGTTGATTCAAGACTCTGGTTTCCATGGGCCCGTTGTTCAACGAGATTGTCAATAAGTAGTTTGATCTTTCCAGACATTGTTTCCCCGATTAGATTCCAGATGACTCATCATCAACTGGAGTATAGAGTAGTACTCATCAGAGTAAGTGTCTTCCTTTTTGTATGCAATAATGGAAGATATTGACGCGGTATGAGTGAAGTCGGGAAAATTTGCAGAAGGGTATTCATGATAGGAGATGCGTAAAACCCTGATTCACCCCTTTAGCGTGAGTGTGCCACCTACTCACGACTAACAATCGGATATTTATTCTTCATTTTTAAATCTCTCTAAAATTTCGTACCGGAAGTTTTATTTCCTTGTAGGTGTTATATCACC
>NZ_JAJRBM010000275.1 GCF_028679455.1 Methanospirillum sp.
GAACGCGGCTGATAATGGCTCAAGTACAACTCCGATCTCAATTGATTTAGCCGTGTATCTCACCTATCGCACGGTATCATTTCATTAGAGAAAGTACTATCCTGTCCTGACCAGAGAGAAATTACTGATCAACTTAATTTTGGAATTGGGGGACCCACCGCGGTGACGGGGAACTGCTTTCCTTTATTAAATTAATCCTCATTATGCTTCTTCAAGCATAGAGAGGAAAGTGACCTTATCAAATCCGATATCATTGATGATGGACCGGAGAAGCCCTTTGTGAATATCTTCACCGCTATGAAAGGGAATAACCGTAGTCCTTCCATCAGGATGTTGCATTATCATATGACTCCCCCGTTATCGTGTACAAACAAAACCGAGAGCCGTAAGAACCTTTACCACCTTCCTGGGGTCAACAGGCTATCGTCAACGATCTGAACCCCTATAAAGGATCGCAGTTCTTCAACGGGTGGTTTGCCCTTCGCATCAAGATACAAAGCAATTGCTTCACGAATTCTTTCAAGGAGAGCATCAAGACTTTGTGCCTGAGTATGACAGCCGGGGAGAGATGGTACGGTTGCAACAAACCAACCGTCTTCATCCTTTTCGATAATGATATTGAACTGCATTCTCTCTCCTCTATATGTTTATTCTGCTACTCTATCCCTTCTCTGTTTGCTTAATACTTGACTCTGCCGACGAGTGAAACATTCCGGGGATCCCCACCGGTGACCGGTTGACCTCCCGACAGAAAAGGGAGCGATGCGATCGGCCGGCAGGGAGAGTCAACCTGCTACCGTGGTCAGCCCCCTTCCTATCGCAGTCATACCAGGGTAGGACCATCTGGAATTGATGATTCACTTTTTATTCATTTCATTCAGCATGGACTGAACATGGGGTTTTAGTTCAGCGATATCGCGGGTTGCCGTTTTGTAGATTAACCTGACATCAGCTCTGAAGTAGGCATGGATAAGAAC
Source organism: Methanospirillum sp. (assembly GCF_028679455.1). Classification (GTDB taxonomy): domain Archaea; phylum Halobacteriota; class Methanomicrobia; order Methanomicrobiales; family Methanospirillaceae; genus Methanospirillum. Next base: position 978 of record NZ_JAJRBM010000275.1, read on the forward strand.
ATCACACATCCCTGCAATCTCATCCCACGGGATTTCCGAATGTCTTTCCTTCATCCCATCAGGAATCTGCTTTACCGCTTCCCCGATGATCATGATCTGATCTCGAACTGCACTCAGGGTCTTTTCATCATCAGAAAAATCATCCAGTGACAGAGACCCGATGAACCGGTCTATCCTGGTGCAGGCATCGAGAATGTCCAGAAGGGAAAGATCAGGGGCTCTCATATGTACACAACATCTGAGAGAATAGGAGTCCGGAGTTCTGCCCGGATTGCACGTTCCGGGATGACATCAACAGGTTCTCCGAAAATTTTCTCAAGATAAATCTTCAATCCTGAGTGATCAAGAAGGCTGGCGCCATCGCTGAAATCAACCAGAATATCGATCTCACTTCCCGGCCCGGCTTCGTCACGTATGACCAAGCCAAAGATGCCAATCCGGGTGATATGATACTTCTGGATGAGATCAGATCTCGGAGGTTTATCTGGAGAATTCGGATCGTATTGCAGCATTGTCCATGATAATGGTTCTATGCCTGCTTGTCTATTCGTTAACCGAGTGGGTAATCCGTGAGACATTGAGAATTGAAAAGAAAGATATACGGGATCAGAAGGGAAAACCAACTCAAAAACCCTCTGCAAAATGGATTTTCTTCGTGTTCCGCAGAGTGAGACAGATTAAGGAAATTGTTGATTCCAGAATTCATGTTCGACTTCTAAATTTTACAGAGGAGTTACGAGAGATAGTTCGATGGCTGGGGCCGCATGTCGAAAAATATTATGCGTTAAATATTTGATGCCGAGTGTCGGCGCAAAAATCAACGTAATCCAATGACAATCATTCCCCCCGGGTTATCTCTGCCATTATATCGTGATTAGATAAGAACGCCTTTCTCTGTTAATTATTTAGCCTTTCAACCTACCGACCGTATAACCTGCCGAACCGGGACAAGACCAAGAGATTCAACTTATCGTGTCGGTTTCATACCCAATCAACTGAGGGGGAAAAGAGAGAGGTGATTTATGGGTATCTCTTACGAGGGATCTGAACAAATGTCAGCCACTGAACCATACAAGAAGCATTGCGATGAAACCATCCTGGAAAGACATTCCATGTGTCAGGGATTGCCGAGACTCAACCCCGTGACGATAAAGAATAACGGGGATGAACCCGCTATTCTTTTTAATCTCCCCAGAAAGCCGGTGTATCCATCCGGCACAACAATATCTGACCCACTCGTTTATAACAGCAATCAATCAGAGCCGTACCCACTTGAGCAGCCCGGATAACTGGCTGATATGATCCATTGAAGTAGCTGCCAGAGACAGAGGATTCACTGGAATCGTTCCGTCCTCTGCTTCCTCAATCAAGGATATCACCAGGGCTGCAAACTCCATTGATTCAGATGCCAGTTTCAGATATTGCCGATACACGAGGGGAGAGCGGTAATCGCATTGATCACTGTAGCACCCCCGAGAGTCCCGCTCACAACCTCCCACAATATAATCTCCCCCCATTCTTCACAAAGTCACGATCGTCAGATTCCCGGACACAAACCCGGAAGATCGCAGGGTATCGTTTCCGAACTTCTGCGATCCAAAACTCATCATACCGGATCCGTTAACATCCAGACCTCCGGTAAGACCGGGACCGACTACCCGTGACGCTGCATAACTTCCCTTGTTCAGTATCCCCATTGAATACAATTCAGATTCCTCTTCCTGCTCCTGAATATGCCTGATGAGCACACAGGAAAGGCTATCAGGAATCAGAGCCAACTTCCCGAAGCATAATATGAGACCAAGGTGCACCGTTATTTATTCTCAAACCGGTCTATCGCAAGGGCCGTAAGATCAGCAAATATTTCTATAACTCTCCCTTCGTCAGGAGAAATAACTCCATCAATCTCTTTGGGTTTTATCCCAAGTACTCCGAGAACGCCCTTTCTGCTTTTAATCGGTATGAATCGCAAGCGTGAGGCATGCAGAGTATCAGTGTCATAACCGGCAACGGTATCTTTTGAGAACGCCCACAGTGCAACTGCTATCTCATCTTCATTGATTGACAAATCCTTGGAGGAACCCTGGATCTTGAGAGATTGATTATCAGGTATGAAAATTACTGCCTGCCAATTAAAGTTCTCTTCGATCTTTGAGATCACTGCCGAAATGACCGATGCCAGATCAGAGGCTCCGGTGAGTTTTTTTGCGAGGTCATAGAGCATCGCATTCACCTTCTCCCGGGAATGCACCGACATCGCGTAGTTCTGAGCCTTTGAGATCAGGATGCTGATGACAATACCTACCAGAATCATTCCGCCAAAGGTGATGAGGTATTGTGTATCTGACACTCTGAATGTGTAATAAGGTGGCACCAGGAAGAAGTCAAACATGATAACGCCGATGATTGAAGTGAAGATTGCTAGAGATAATCCCCGACGAAATGCTGCAATCACTACTGCAATCAGGTAAAACATCATCAGGTTCGTCTGCGAAATAAAATACTTCGTCAGTTCTCCGAAGATTGTCACGAAACTGACGAGAACCAGACTCTCCAGGTATCTCCCCGGGAGAATTTCAGGGATGAATGCCTCATCTGAATAGGAGAGGTTTTTTCTTTCTTTATCAACAGAACTAACCACATACACATCAATATCTCCGCTTTTATGGATCATCTGGTCGACGATCGATCCAAATATGAGTTCTTTCCACCGGGGTCTGAGCGTCTTGCCGATAACGATCCGGGTGACGTTATGCTTTTTTGCATAGTCGATCAGCGTATCCGGAATATTGAGGCCAAATAGCGTTTCAGTCTTCCCGCCAAGACTTTCAGCAAGTTTGATGTTTTTGTAGATCTGTTCTTTTGCAGCTTTAGACAGACGGTGGTGCATCGGAGTTTCGATATACACTGCTCTCCATTCCGAATTTATCCGGTCTGCCTGTCTTTTTGTCGTTCTAATCAGTTTTTCAGAAAGAGGACTCGGCCCGATAGAGACAAGAAGATGTTCAGATACAGACCATGGTCCGGGAATTGACCGGGTCTGCATATACTCAAGCATCTGATTATCAACCCGGTCTGCAGTTGTTCGAAGGGATAACTCCCGAAGAGCAAAGAGATTTCCTTCATTGAAAAACTGATCAATAGCCCGGGAAGCCATGTCAGGAACATAGACCTTTCCATCAGCCAGCCTGGCCCGAAGTTCAGGCGGGGGAATATCCATGAGTTCGATCTCGTCAGCCTCATCGAGAATCCGATCCGGGACCGTTTCCTTCACGATAACAGAAGTGATCTGTGCTACGACATCGCGAAGACTCTCCAGATGCTGAATGTTAAGCGTGGTATAGACATCAATCCCTGCAGAAAGTATCTCTTCGACATCCTGGTACCGTTTCGCATGTCGGAATTCAGGAGGATTCGTATGGGCAAGTTCATCGATGAGCACCAGTTCCGGATGCCTTGTAAGGATCGCGTCAAGATCCATATCAGAAAGAAGGGCGGTTTTGTAGTGTACTGAAAGACGAGGGATGAGGGGGAGACCCTGGACAAGGGCATCGGTTTCTGATCTCCCATGGGTCTCCACATACCCTATCCTGACATCCACCCCCTCATCGAGACGTTCATGAGCTGCTTTCAGCATCCCATAGGTCTTCCCTACCCCTGCTGCATAGCCGAGAAAAATTTTTAATTTTCCCTTTTTTTCCCGGATTTCTTCTTTTTGTATCTGCGAGAGCAATGCATCCGGATCAGGCCTGCCATCATCCATTATCATCCCATGCCGGATATGACAAAGATCAGGTCAATGAGTTTAATGCCGATAAACGGAGCAATAACTCCTCCGAGTCCATAAACAAGAATATTATTCCGAAGCGCCTCATCAGCAGTCATTGGTTTATACTTCACACCCCGAAGAGCCAGCGGGATGAGAAACACGATGATAAGTGCATTAAAAATTACCGCTGAAAGGATAGCCTGGTGAAGACCCATAATATTGAGGGCTGCAAGTGCCGGATAAGTTCCAACAAATGCTGCGGGGATAATGGCAAAATACTTGGCAATATCGTTCGCAATACTGAACGTGGTGAGAGCTCCCCTGGTCATCAATAGTTGCTTTCCGATCTCGACTATCTCTATCAACTTGGTAGGATTACTGTCGAGATCAACCATGTTAGCCGCTTCCCTTGCTGGTTGAGTACCCGTATTCATCGCTACTGCCACATCAGCCTGGGCAAGAGCCGGAGCATCATTCGTGCCGTCCCCGGTCATGGCAACCAGCCGGCCACCTTCCTGATACTCGCGGATAAGTTTCAGTTTGCTTTCCGGAGTCGCTTCTGCGAGGAAATCATCAACTCCGGCTTCTGCAGCAATCGTTGCAGCGGTAAGCCGGTTATCTCCGGTGATCATGATGGTTTTAATACCCA
>NZ_JAJRBM010000276.1 GCF_028679455.1 Methanospirillum sp.
ACATCAAAATAAACCCATTGAAAGGTGCCTTCCTACATCATTGGATGGTTATCTTCTTAACGGTCGTTCCAGAGCCGGTCTTTCCTGAAACTGTCAGGCTGACAGCATAGGTTCCGGGTGATTTCCATGTATGAATCGGGTTCTGATCCCATGATGAAAACCCATCATTAAAATCCCAAAACCAGACTGTTGGATCCCCGGTGGACTGATCTGTACATTGATACATCCGTGATGACCCTGAGACGGGTTCAATGGTACAAGCAATCCTCTCGACAGAGAGTAACTTTAAACTGGTTTCAATGCCGCAGGAAGTGCTGACGGTGCGTCTTATCTCATATTTTCCTGGAAATTCATACCGATGAGTTGCCGAAGAGCCATCTGTGGTTGTACCGTCTCCAAAGTTCCAGTTCCCACTCAGTGGATCTTCAGGTGTTCCCCCGTCCGATTGATCGATTACCCTGACATCAAGAGGTGCATATCCTGAAACCGGGTCAACAATGAAATCTGCATATAATCGGGGAACTTCCCCTGCTCCAACGGTTTTTTCCATCAGATTCCATGCTACGTTAGTTCCGTTGGCAGGGAATCGTACCGAAAAGACGTCCTGATGAATTCCCGGGAGAAAAGTGGTAGGTTGTCCCCGATCAAATTCTCCAGGGGTGAACCTGTTTTTTTCACCAATAGTAACAGATACCGGATTTTTTTGGCGGTTGATGTATCCGAAAGATACCTGGATAATACCCTCTCCGTTGTTGCACGGATGACTAATCGTCGGGATAAGCATCCCGGGTGCCGGAGTGATATCTGATGTCGGTTGAATTGTTGAAAGTGTAGTAGTTGTGATGGGTGTGGGTTGTACCGGTGGTGGTGGGGCTATCAGGGTATAACTGTTTAGAATATTTGTTATCATCTCCTGATTAATGAGATATTTTGTCCCGGTCATTCGTTCAACTGATCCATCCCATTCAAGAAACCGAATCATCGCTGCTTTTTTTTGCAGCGTCCCGTTCTCCGGTGAAGGGAGATCTGAACTTGTCCAGGTATCCGGTGTAATCCCCGGTTCCCGTTCATAATCATGAAACGTATAGGTTCTTCCGATCTCATCATACCATAGAACTCTGATCTGGTTAGCCACGGTCCCGGTGTGGTTCACCGCTTCTTTCCGGGCCTCTTGTGTTGCCAGCGCCTTGGTTACAGAGCGTTCAGGCTTTTCGCTGTCATCATGGTTTTGTGGTGCATTCGCGATGAGTGTGATAAAACCTGCGATAACCAGACAGATAGCAATAGCAACTCCGGCGATGCGATATGATGATGGATATCCCATAAAGTGTTGTACCAGATTTGAAATTGGCACCTATCAATCTGTGGTCATGTTCTGAAGAAATCAGTAAGAGTTCGTTGTGTACGGATCTGGGCGAGGAGAGAACTATGGGGAACCCATCGATCCATACCCAGTGTTGCTGATGTTGCAGTGGTTACCTCCGGGACGGTTTCATAATGAACAGGGTTTGAGCTCATGGCCTGGCGGGTAACTTCCCTGATCACCCATGTACCGAGGGGTGCCCAGTACTCAGAGGTAATCCATCTGATTACTACCACCCGGGCATTGCGCTTTACTTTAGTCAGATATTCCAGAACCGCCAGTCGCGCCGAGTAATATGCCCCGGTTATTGGTGAGTATCCGGTTTTTGTCCGCCCTTCATGGTCAGCAATGATCGTCTCCTGATCCCCGCCCCACAGCGACTGTTTTCCCCAGATCTCGATCATCTCAAACTGCCAGTCTCCTGGAAGAAGGATGATCGCAATTGCGTTACCAAATTTTTTTGAGTAGAACAGGCTGATCTGGGGGTATTCCGTAAACCGGAATACCTGCGGTTTCAGATTTTTCCCCAGGGTGTCATCAACTGCTGTAATCGCCCACCGGGTAGGTACCATGTGTCGCCCTTTTTCAGTACCAAGCAGACCGGCAGACATGAGGCTGATGATCCGGTATGTGTCGGTTCCGCTATGAGTCAGTTCCTGACATGCTTCGGCAGCGGGAAGGTCCGCATCACTGGTGATCCGTTCCACCACCCGTTCAACCTTTGCGGTATCGAGGAGATCGAATGAGCGGATGTCTCCGGTCAATCCCATCGGTGCAACCATTCCGTCAAATCGGAGATCAAAAGAGATCGGCTTTTCAAAAGCTGTTTCGACTCCCAAAGGAATGCTTGACCTTGCAATCTCCTGCATGTTCTCCTCATATCGGTGTGGGACAGTCGTAGCCCTAATGGTCTGTGCCCGTATGCTAACGATATCTGCAATAGTAAGATCACGATTTATCCAGTCGGGGGGATGGTCACCATCGCTCGTGAGCAGAGGGCCTGCGGTGACATGGGGATACCGGTAACTTCCTACGAAGATAGATGGACTGGTTCCCACGTAATCTGCTCTAGGTATTGTCTTCATCTGTGCGTGAAAACGGTGGATAACCGGACACTGCTCCCTTCCACAGAGGCCTTTTCCTTTACATGAGATACAAAGTGTCATTGGTACTAAAAGAGAACTGAAAGGCAGATCAGGATCTGACCAGTGAAAGATCTATTTTTCTGAGTTTATAGGGGTTATTTCGCTCAACAAAGACCCTTTTTTCCCAGGTAGGTGTTCCTGCCATTTTCCATCCCCCGTCATATGCGGATGCGATAGTATCGATCTGATACTGATCATCGGTCTTATTGTATCCGATGATAACGATCTCACGTTCTACTCCTGAAGGATTCGGGCTGATTATATCTCCCGGTACATATTTAACCGGTGTGCGGGGTGGGGCCGAGTCGGCTCCGATACCGATATCACTCATCGTAATCCGACCTGGACGGTGTGACAATTGTTGCTCCAAAATTGGGCGGATAAACCATTTTGGAGTAGTGTTGAGACGATACCCCCATTCCCCGGTATAATATTTTGAGATGGTGTCAGCCTGATACTGATCCGTAATCGGATCATATCCAAGTATTACCATCATCCCATCATCACCTGTCGGTGCTGAGTTGATCAGGTCTCCTGAAGTATAAGCCGGCTGGGGATGGGTAGCGGGAATACCAATGACTGGTGGGGGAAGCACACTTGATAACCCTGCAGGAGTTCCACCCGAATCCCGGGTTCCGATGGAGATCTTGTCTGGTTCAAAAGATATGAAACTGATATTGGTGGTTGTTGAATCAAGGCTGGTGAATGTTCCATTCGGTAGGCGGGCTGCATGAGTTACGACATAGGTATCATTTACCGGAGTTGTTGCAATTAGCCACCACATGTGAGAACTGGTATCCTGAATTATCTCCCCTGACTTAAATAACGGGAGATTCGGGGGATGTGTTGGAGTTGCAACCGGAGTGACTGGCTGGATAGGGATAGTTCCGGGAGCTGGGGGAGGAAGTGTGGTACTTAATACCACACTTGAGCTTCCGTCTTTATTGGTAGCAATAACCATCACTCGCAAACCAGCGCTTAGGTTGGTGCTGGTGAGGCTGGACAAAGGGGCAACTGCAATAGATCCGGATGTGACACTAAGAGTACCCGGATCATCCGGCTTTCCTGAGCCGATAGGGATATCATTCACTTTCCAGGAGAATGAAGAAACTGATTTAATCTCTCTCCCTCCTTCATTGAGGAGGATTATGTCTGTCCCGCTCTGGTTCACTGATAATACTATTCCAGGCCCTTGTTGCGCTGCAGGAGCCGAAAAGAGGGAGAGAACACCGAACAGGGTAAGTACGATGATGATGATCAGGCCTGCCCCGATGCCTATCAACACGAGTGGTTTATCGATTGGGATTTTATCAAATGGAATATGATCAAATAAGCCTGTTTTTCCTGACTTCTCAGAAAATAGTGGGGGATTTTTCAGGTGTTTTACATTGGTTTTCCGATTTTTCACATATATAGGATTATCCGGTGCAAGGGTCAGGGCGTTTTCGAAACAGAGGTCCGCATCTTCATATCTTCCGATCTTGGCACAAGCAGTTCCAAGTGCATTCCATGCCCGGTCATTCTGCTCCTCATACTCAACTGCATCTGAAAGAAGTTCAACTGCAGTCTGATAATCCCCAGACCTGAATGCCCGCAACCCCCGGTTGAATTGTCCTGATTTGTCTTCGGATACCATACTACCTGGAAATTAGTTTTGTCTGATACTTATATGGTGATTCTGTAAAATCAAGGAAAATTACAGAACTTCATGAATCACTGATTTACTCCCGGTTATCAGCATGTGGGATAACTGGTGAATGTCATGGGTTCAGGTTCAGTGTAGTCTGCTTCATACACGCTTCCAATACTTTGTTTGTACACCGGTTTTGTAGTGGGAGTTGGGGAAGTTTCGGTTATTTCCTGGGAAGTGGTATTAGGCAGGGCTTGCTGTGTTGTGTTGGCTGTTGCATTGGTAAGATTTAAAGAATCTGATGTGGTGGAATTATTAACCGAACCAATGTCTGCAGCAATTACCGTTATGGAGAGAAAAAGAATGGATGTTATGAATAATGTGAATCTGCGAATCATCACCATATATTAGAAATGTATATGCATAAAGAATCCGACGGTTTCCCCAATGGATCTCAATCATGTATTATTGAGATATTTGTTCACATGGAAAAACTCAGAACTCTCTCTTATAATCATTATTGTGTTCTGGCTATTTTTAGGCAGTTTTAATACTTTAGTTCAGGTTTCTGATACATTTCAGCAGTATTATCATATCAACGCCCGATTATTCATCAGGGTGGTGAGTAATGGGAATATTCAGCCGGTTTCAGATCTCACATGGTGAAAAGGAGTGTGACCATGGATCTGAAGAGGGAGGTTCAATTCTTCCTCCGAATACTGAAAGAAAGATGGATCCAATCAAAAAAATCAGGATCCCCCTAAACAAAACAGTTTCTGACGTCAAGACCAGAAATGGTTCACTTCTCTTTTCCTGCCCTGTCTGTGAAGTTCTCAACATTGTGCCACTTGAAGATATCCACCCAATTCTTGGTGGTCAGCCAATGTGTCAGAGTTGTGGTGATATATTACATATTCCTGGTGGTTATAAGACCGGTTCAGATGTCAGTTCGTTAAAAATTTATGCAGGGCTGCCAGTTGCAATACGTAAATTCTTTATTTTTTATCAGAATCACCCGGTAATTCACCATCTTGAAGAAGAGGGTCTTACCCGGATCGTCATCCAGTATGGCATCTGGGGATTCTGCCAGAAGTGCCATCACGAGTTCAGCCCAGGGGTACTCATGAACCTCCCCCAGACATCCTGTGAGGTGATTGATTACCGTTCTCTCACTTCTGATGAGATGATTGAGATGAAATCTCTTCGTCAGGGGAAGTGTCCTTATTGTGACCATCCGACTTTGCTCGTGATTATTTCTGATGTTCCCCGTTATGTCGTATCAGCCAGCGAAAATCTTTCTCATCGATGGGAGGAGGACTGAATTGCGTCTCATCCTTAATAATTATCTGAATGAATCCTTTTGGTTGTTCAATCTAAATTTGTTTAGATCTCAAAAAGGTTATGACTGCAGAGCACCCATCCTCAAAGAGCGAAGGGTTGATGTGTAGTGAACAGACATGTGTTCTTTATTATAGTGCTGGTTTTGCCGGTACTCTTCTTCTCTGGTATCCCTGCATCTGCTGAATATGAGACGATTGATCTGGCAACTGTTGGGTATCTCCAGATTCAGACCCCTGTAGAAGGGGCGCGGGTGTATTTGGATCAGGTTTTCATGGGCTTTATTCAGAATGGCTCAATTGTCATACCTATTGATGTGATGGCAACTCCCCGGTACTCCAATTTCATCATTGAATATTCCGGATATCATACCTATGTCGGGCCGCTTCCAGCGTTAATTCCTGGAAAGACAGTGTCCGTATCTGCTGAATTAAATAAAACCGGATACGAAGGGATGGGTATAATCTCGTTTGAGTGTGGAGTTCCTGGGGCAGGACTCTATCTCAATGGTGAAAAGAAAGGAGAAACTCCTGACTCAGGTAATCTCTTTATCCAGACGGTTCCTTCCGGCCTTTATCAGTTCACGGTAAAGCGGGCAGGGAATCTCTCGATTACTCAACAACAGTATGTTTCTTCAAATGCGGTCACGGTATACCGGGTGAAGTTGGAACCGGCACTATCCGGTGATCTGGTAATTAATTCTACTCCGGAAGGTTCTGGAATATTTATAAATAATCGATATCTGGGTGTCTCCCCTCTTACCATTCCTGATGTGCCGGTTGGTAATCAGACGATCAGGATTACCCGGGAAGGATATCAGGAGTGGACGAATGAGATCATAGTGGTGGGAGGAGAAACAGATCAAGTTGATGCTGTACTGGTCTCCCTCCCTCCAACGGTGGTCACCATTTGCCCTGAAGAAACTACCCCTGCTATCTCTTCAAACCCTCTGGAAAATACTGCAGCATTGTATGGTATTTGTACGATACTGATTGTTTTGGTAATCTTATGTGGTCTGCTGGGTGTATGGGTGTTCAGGAAACAGAAGGAATGAGAGTTCTCTGACCCTTTTTACTCCTCTCTCTTAAATCATCGTAGTTGACCTTGTTTTCAATTTCTGTCCTCACGGGTGAATCAGCTCTGTCTGACTCTTCAGGTATGATACAACTTGATGGTGATCCCTCTTCCTTCATCACCAACCCGACATGTTGTTGTTCTAATTCTGGTTAGATCCCCTGATGGTCAGACTAGGATTGTCGCTTGTACTTCATGGATAACGGATCTGGAAATCTAGACAATACACACGTGCAATTATATTGCACCGAACTCTTCTCTCTAATTACCATCTGCAAAAGATTTTACCTTATCCTCCCGCAGATCTTCTTACTGGCGACACAGGATATCATTCTCCCTGGCTGTCAGAGGTAACAACAGAATTTAGGTGGGTTCAATGAGTCATGTAATTAAAAGTCTTCTTCTCATGATTTTTCTTTCTCTGATTGTGAATGTGATCGGTGTTGCGGATCCCATGTTCAATTCAGGTACTCAATTAGGAAAAAGTGATCCGGTTCAGACTACTCCAATTGGAGATGGTTTCTTCGAGTTCAGATCCAATGTTGAAGGGGCAGGTGTATTTCTTGATGATCAGAGAGTAGGAACAATACATGATGGTATTTTGAAGGTCCCCGTGCAGGTATATGATAAAACAATTCAGCATCAACTCCGTATTGAAGCACCCGGGTACTCATCATATCAGGAAACTCTTGTACAAAACCCAAAAGTAGGAGAGACAAAGGTTGTTCGGGGGATCTTACAGGTCCTTCCTTTGAATCTCACGGGAACTCTCTCGCTTGCGGTCAGCCCACCCGGCTCCACAGTCAGCGTTGATAACATTTCTGTCGGGGTTATCGGGCAGTCAGGGATCATGACACTTCGAACAGTAAAATCCGGAAGCAGGCTGGTCAGGGTAACCATGCC
>NZ_JAJRBM010000030.1 GCF_028679455.1 Methanospirillum sp.
TATCAGGACGCTTCGCAGCGGTGGGATGAGTATCTTTGTGACCACTCATTATATGGATGAGGCTGACCGGTACTGCGACCGGGTGGCAATCATGGACAAAGGAGTTGTCAAGGCTATTGACTCCCCTGCAAATTTGAAATCCATGATATCCCAGGATGTGGTAACGATAACCATCTCCGGGTATTTTTCACCGATCTCAGTACCAGGTGTCAGATTTACTAAGGCTGAAGCAGATGAACTGACTTTTTATGCAGATCACGGTGACGCGGCCCTTCCCCTGATCAAGGATGCCCTGACAGAACAGGGAGTGAAGGTTCTGGCAATGTCAGTACGGCGTCCTTCACTTGATGACGTATTCCTCCACCTGGTTGATAATGCAGAAGATACTTCTCCGTTTAATCTGAGCAGATTCAGGAATATTACGGGGAGGCGGGGATGAATCCGATCCTAGTCTACTGTCGCCGGGATCTGATCCGATGGTTCAGAGGAAAATGGGGTTTTATCTCGGCAATGGTGATGCCTGCTGCATGGCTGGTCTTTGTCGGTCTGGCCCTGCCGATCAGATTTACGGATCATTATATCGATTTCGTTACTCCGGGAATCCTTGCAATGACGACTCTTTCAGCGTCACTAGCCGGAGGAGGGCTGCTCATCATGGACCGGATGCTCGGATTCTTTAACAAATTCCTGGCTCTCCCGCCACCCCGGGAATCTATCCTGTTCGGTAAGATCCTGGTGATCACCATTCGTGGTCTTATTCAGTCAACGATTATTCTGTGCATCGCATTCCTCCTCGGAGCACAACTCTACTCTCCTACCCAGTTGGCGATGACCTATCTGATCCTGTTCATTTTTGGTTCTCTCCTCTCTGCCTGTGCAACTACTCTGGCAATATACGTAGGGGATCATGACCAGTATGCTGCGGTAAATGCGATGATCTCGATGCCCATCTTCTTCACCTCGTCAGCCATGATGCCTTATGATCAGATGCCGGACTGGCTCAGGCCTCTGGCTCATCTGAACCCATTGAGTTATGCAATTGACGGGATTCGGATGATGCAGACCGGAGCCATACCGTTCACCCAGATCGGGCTACTATTCGTTCTCTGTCTGATTGTTGTAGGATTAGCGGTTCACGCATTCAGGAAGGTGAAGATCTGAATGGCTAAATACAACTCATATCGCTAAAAAAACCTGGAAATCGAACCATGAATGTAAAAAAAATTACTCCAATCGTTCTAACACTCCTGATTCTCCTCTGTGGAATAACGGGAATCTGTACAGCATCAGTAACCTTTACCGATACACCTGGAAATTCAATCACCCTTCCAGGTCCCGCTGAACGGGTAGTCTGCCTGAACAGTGATGTTGCTGAAACGATGGTCGCCCTGGGAGCCGGAGATAAGATAGTCGGACTTACCGATAGTGTCATGACCGATACCGTTCTCATGTCCCATATTCCGAATGCGGAAAATGTGGGGAACTGGCAGACTCCAAGTCTGGAGAAGGTCCTGCAGCTCAAACCTGATGCAGTTATCACGTATTCAAGTTCAAAACCGAAAAATACTGACCAATTCATCAATGCCGGGATCAATCTGACCTATCTGGACTGTTACAAGATGAACACCCTGGATCACGATGTCAGGGCTCTCGGATCCCTCATCGGGGCTCCAGACCGGGCAGAACAGTATATCGGATTTAAGGACAGGTGGGTGAACAAAATCACTGGCCAGGTGGCTGATCTCCCTGCTGATGCACTCCCTGAAGTTTACATCGAGGGATATTCAGATTACTCTGCCAACGGGAAAGATAGCGGTATGGATCAATTGGTCACCATCGCAAAAGGGAACAACATTGCATCAGATCTTGGCGAACAGTGGCCGAAGGTCACCCCTGAATGGGTGATCAGTGAAGATCCGGATCTGATCATCAAGGCAGTTTCAGTTAAACCGGATAAAACTCTGGCACAAGTCAGGGACGATGTGATGAAACGGGCAGGCTTTGAGACCCTTACTGCAGTAAAGGATACCCAGGTATACGCCCTGAACGGGGATCTTGCATACGGTCTCCGTAGTCCTGTGGGTCTGGTGTATGTCGCAAAAGCCCTTCATCCGGACCGCTTCGCAGATATCAGCCCCGATGAGGCCCTTAAGGAGTATGCAGATATCTTTGTATCCGGGATGGAGAACGGGGAATATTACGCTCCGGTTCTGTGAATAAAATATGAATGTACTACTCATTCCCTGGTCCATCGGTGATCCAATATGATCCCAATCATTCTCCGTAAGTACCGATCAGGGAATGGGCACATACCCTCACACCCCTTTCATGAGCCGGGAGGAGGACTTCCTCAATCTGACTTTTTTCTCTTCTCTTCTGCTATTTTTCTTCTGATCCTGGTATCTGCGATAGTTCCCATGGTGAATGCAGCCTCCCTTTCAGTACAGATAACAAACACAACTTCGGGACATTTCACCTATGAAGTTACAAACGAATTTGGATCTTTCGGTTCACTTCCAGGCGAACTAGATCAGATCAGTGATCTGCAAGTCGGGAGGGATGGCACCATCTATATATCAGACACGGGAAATCATCAGATCGCAATCTTTTCCCTGAACGGGACATATCTTCGATCCATCGGAGGATGGTTTGAAGGTACAGGATTCCTCTTTTCTCCGGGAGGAATAATACTCGATTCGAAGGGAAACCTGTATGCTGCTGATTCGGGAACTGACCGGGTACTTGTGTTTGATCCACAAGGAAATGAGAGATCCAATTTTACAATCCCTGGGAATTCCAGCGTCCACCACTATGGAGTCAGATATATCGCAGTGAATTCGACAGGTTTCATCTATGTTACTGAACCCGCAGACAAAACCATCAGAGTACTTGATCCCCGGGGAAACCTGGTCCAAACCCGGAACATAACCCGACAAACCAGCATCCCTAGATCACCGGGCCCGATGGCAATAGATGAGAATGATACGCTGTATATGATCGACCCTGGTTCCCGGGATTTTCGGGTCTATAGCCCAAACGGAACGCTGATCGGTGACTGGAGCCTGAATAAACTTGGATTTTACTCTGACACGGTATTGTTCGATCTGATCATCGGTCCGGATGGCTATCTGTACTGTTCTGCTGTAGGTCATAACGATGTTTCTATCCTGAACACGAATGGAACTCTGGTCGACCGGACAATGCTTCCAACCTCATCGGTACAGTTCCCATCTCTGGCTTTTACACCTGATGGCGATCTGGTCGTGGGAGATTCACAAAAGAAGAAGATATCGATTATTCACCGAACGAGAGTTGCAGGTCAGTCACTGCCATCAGGATCATCAGATCATGTTACCGTGCAAGTCAAAGTCTCACCAGAACAGGAGTCTGAATCATCCCGGCTTTATGTAACACCGGTTGTTATCCCGGTGCATGGCTTGAAATATCCGTCACAGGTAGTTTATAATGAGGACCGGACACTGTTCATCTCTGATTACAATGCTCACACGGCATACAAAACTGATATCAGAGGAAATATTCTCCTTACCTTTGATAACCGCTCAGTGCCTGATGGAAGGTTCAACAATCCGGGAGGGATCGCACGTGATTCGACTGGAACTATCTACATTGCCAACCAGGGGTATGGAAGGATTGAGATCTTCTCGCCAGATGGCAGATATCTCTCATCTCTGGGGAGTCATGGGTATGGATCCGGACAGTTCAACCGTCCTTCAGGTCTGGCCTTCGGCCCTGACGGCTCACTATATGTTGCAGACCTTGGAAATAACCGGATCGTCAGACTCGATACAACCGGAAGAATACTGGAAACATGGGGAAAGCAGGGGATTAAGGACGGTGAGTTCAGGGAACCCTGGGGTGTAACGGTGGATCCTGTCGGGATGGTGTATGTTACCGACTCGCAGAATAACCGAATACAGCAGTTCAGTTCAAACGGCACCTGGATCCGGTCCTGGGGATCGAAGGGAGATACTCCAGGCAGATTTCAGATTCCACTGGGGATCCAGATTGGACGAGACGGTTTTCTATATGTTGTGGATGTGAACAATTATCGTATCCAGAAATTTTCCA
>NZ_JAJRBM010000277.1 GCF_028679455.1 Methanospirillum sp.
CACTTGGAAACCTGAATAAATCCTCATTAACCCACATGTTAACCGAACTGTTTCATGTCAGTGATCATGAGATCTCTCCGGTATCTGATCTCATTCTCTCAAAGACCGGTGGGAACGTCTTTTTTGCAAAACAGGTTCTGACCACGCTGGTTGCCAGGGATGCCATCACCTTTTCAACCCCGTTTGCACGCTGGGAGTGGCAGATGAATGCTATCCGGGAGACTACGATCTCTGATAATGTAATGGAGGTAATCACCTCCAAGATGGATGGTCTTCCGTTCACGGTAAAAAAGATCCTCCCCTATGCTTCTTGTATCGGAAACCGGTTCGATCAGGATCTCCTTGAAGAGATCACCGGGGAGAGCAGTCAGACAATAACGGATTTTATTCAGGGATCCCTCACTGAAGGATACATTGTACCCAGTGGAACCGGATTCCTCTTCTCTCATGATCAGGTCTATCATGCCTCATATTCAATGGCTGCACACTCAGAACAGGTTCTGATCCATAAGAAGATCGGTACATATCTGATTCAGAATTCTACTGAAACTGAGCTTCATGACCGGATATTCGAGATAGTCAGACATGTGAATCATACCGAAGGGATACCGGAGTCTCACGAAGATCGAAGGGAGCGTGCACGACTGAACCTCATCGCAGGAAAGAAAGCCAAGCATGGAACCGCATTCGGTACTGCACTCGAATACTTTGAGAAGGGTATGGGTGCCTTGGAGATGGATGGATGGGAGCGGGAATACCAGGTAATGTTGAACCTGTACCAGGAAGCCATAGAAGCCGCGTATCTTATTGGAAACTATGACTCAATGGAACGATATGCTGCAATAGTCAATGTTCAGGCAGAACGTGTTGTCGATACGGTTCCGGTGATCGTCACTGAAATTAACGCGTATATCGCCAGAGGCAGGATACAAGAAGCAATTACTCACGGAATGAATGCGTTAACACAATTTGGGGTTCATATTCCTGATAATCCATCTGATGAGGAGATTGAAACACAGGTTGAAGAGACGCTTTCTCTGATGCAAAAGGTCGGCATGCAAGGAATCAGGGATCTGCCTCCTCTGAGCAACCCTGAAAGTGTTTCAGTTATTGATATCATCAGTCCTCTTGGTTTTCTTCTGTATGCCAGTTCGCCCAGACAATACATCTCGGTGTATTCGTATCTGTGTAAGTTTTCAATGGTGTCAGGAAATTACACGATGACACCCCATATCTACGCGGGTTTTAGTTTAGTGCTGGTATTGATGCAAAAAGAGATTAAAAAAGCGTATGAGTTGGCGAAATTCTCATTTGATCTCCTGGATCAGACCAATAATAAAATTACGTATAGTACCTCAAAAAATGTGTTTGGATGTGTCATTCAACCCAGGGTAGAACCGCTCAGGAATTCTATCACTACACTCACTGATGGGATTGTAAGCGGAATTGAAACTGGAAACTTTATTTATGCCGCTCTCAATGCAGTTCATGCATGTTCTTCTGCTTTTTTTTCAGGTGAACCACTTTCCAGGTTACAAGAGAGAATAACAAAAAATGTTGATATAATTACCCAACTCAAACAAACTCATTTCCTCGGTTGGCTACTTCATTATCTCAAATTGGTTACCCTTCTGACCGGTGGTGAATCAGAACTGATTGAGCAATTTGATGAGAGGGCATGGGTTAAATCTTCAATTGCATCACAAGATCATCACGGGTTGTTGAATTACTATCTCTGCAATCTAATCTACTCCTATATTCTGGATAAAGAGCAGGTGTCTGTCTGTAGTACCGAAGTATTGAACTATACTTCAGCAATACAAGGCTCTCTCGGTATGCCGGTTACCTTATTCTTTTCATCGTTGGGAATGCTGAAAAATTATACGAACGATGATCCCGATTCATCGCTCATGAACCAAGTTCTCCAAAACCAGACTCAACTCCTGGGTATGGCTCACCTTGCTCCCATGAATAATCTGCATAAGTATGACCTTGTTGAGGCAGAGATAGCCCGTGTGTCAGGCGATTACTGGAAGGCTGCCAGGCTCTATGAGGCTGCGATTAAGGGGGCACGGGTACATGAATTTGTGAATGAGGAAGCGATATCTCATGAACTGGCAGCAAAATTTTACTTTGCTCATGGGATGGATGAGATAGCAGGTCATCATCTGAAAGAAGCATATGCCGGGTATTCCAGATGGGAAGCCACCGCCAAAGTCAAACAACTTGCCGGTCAGTACCCTCATCTTCTGAAACGGCCCACCGCGTCTTCTCTTCTCTCATCGCTTGATATGGTCACCGTGATGAAAGCGGTGCAGGCGATCTCCTGTGAGGTTGATCTAAAGTCTCTGCTTGCAACCATGATCCAGGTCCTACTTGAGAATGCAGGGGCAGAACGAGGGCTTTTGCTCCTTGAAAAGGACGGAATATGGCGTATTGAGGCATATCAGAACCTGGATGGTGAGCCGGAAGTTCTTCCTTCGCTCTCCTTTGAGTCAGATCCGTCCATCCCATCAGCGATCATCAGTTATGTTATTCATTCTAAAGAGAAGGTGATCCTCGCTGATGCCGGTCATGTCGGTAGGTTTACTCATGAACCTGCCATCGTAAAGTATGCAATCAGGTCGGTCATCTGCCTCCCGCTTGTCAGCAGAGGGTCAATCCGGGCTGTTCTCTATCTTGAGAATAACAAGGTAACCAATGCATTCACTCCTGAACGAACTGAGATCCTGGAAATTTTGTCTGCACAAACTGCAATTTCTCTTGAAAACTCACGGTATTATGATGAACTGGTAACTCACCGGGACCATCTTGAGGATCTCATCAGAGAGCGAACTTCTGAATTGAAGATTGCAAAAGAGCAGGCTGAAGGGGCTAACCAGGCTAAATCTGATTTTCTTTCAAGTATGAGTCATGAACTGCGGACTCCGCTCAATGCGATCCTTGGATATTCACATATTCTGAAGCAGCAGGAGAATCTCACCAGTACCCAGATTGAACAGATTGAAACGATCAGGAGTTCAGGAGAACACCTGCTCACCCTGATTAATGAACTGCTCGATCTCGGGAAGATAGAAGCTGCAAAGATGGAGTTGAACCTTACTCAGGTACAACTCGACCGGATTCTTACCAATGTCATCAATATCAACCGTATCAGGGCTATGGATAAAGGACTGCATCTTATACACGAGGCCCGGAGTTCTCTGCCTGATCAGGTTCTTGCAGACGAGCCAAAACTGACTCAGATCATGATCAACCTTCTGAGTAATGCGGTCAAATATACGGACAAAGGCAGTATCATTGTCAGAACGATGTATGATCCTGCCGGGATCTTCATGTTTGAGGTAGAAGATTCAGGGATTGGTATCCCTCCCTCATTGATTGATACCATTTTTGAACCGTTTATCAGGATCAGATCAGAGGTGACAAAAAGAGATGGAATCGGGCTCGGGCTGCCGATAACCCGGAGATTGATCGAACTGATGGGAGGTAGTATCAGGGTAAGCAGTGAACCCGGGAGAGGCAGTATATTTTCAGTAGAACTGGCGTTGTCTGAAGATAAGGACAGAGATATGTCGTTTCATGAGGAAGCAGCAATCACCGGGTACCTCGGACCTCCCCGTTCAGTCCTGGTGGTCGATGACAATCATGCGAATTCAGCAATGCTGGTATCACTCCTCATTCCGCTCGGATTCAGGGTTACTGCAACAGATACCGGCACTGATGCTATCAGGCTGGTTCAGGAACAAAAACCTGACCTCGTGTTGCTGGATCTGGTGATGGCAGGGATGGACGGGCTTTCCGTCATTGAAGCGTTACTTGATCTTCCAGGCTTAAAAAAGCCGGGGATTATCGGGATCTCTGCAACAATTACTGAAAGTCCACGCAAGAATGAGTTTATTGCGGCATCTGATGCTTTTATTGAAAAACCGATCCATATTCCGTTCCTGTTGGAGCTGATCCGGGATCAACTCAGACTTACCTGGTCATTCCAACCCCGGGATGAAGCAGCACCAGCAAAGAGTGACGAACATGCAATGCCCCTGAAGATTCCTCCGGATGAGGTTCTGAACGGGCTGCATCTGGCGTGTCTGAAAGGTGATTACCGGGAGATAGAGATGATGCTTGATGATATTGAGGGAAGTGACTCAAGTTATTCGAAATTTTGCACAACGATTCGAGCGTATTCCTTGAGGTATGAGGAGAAGATGATTCGGGATTTTCTTGATGAGGTGATGATATGAATCAGTCTGATGAATTTTTCACCGTTCCTCAGTTAAACAGGTCAGATATCAGAGGGTGCGAACCGGTGAGAGGAAGGGAAGGTTCAATTCTGGTTGTTGATGATGATCCCACCTCTATCTCTTTTCTGCAGACAGTTCTTGAAGGGGCAGGTTATAAGGTTCTTATTGCGACCGATGGGAAGACTGCACTTGAAAAATTATCGATTCAGGAGATCCATCTGATCCTTCTGGATGTACTGATGTCAGGGATTGATGGATTTGAGACTTGCAGGAGGATCAGTTCTGATCCTGCCACTTCTCATATTCCGGTCATCTTTCTCTCAGCTCTTGGTGATACCTTTGATAAGGTCAGAGGATTTCAGGTTGGTTGTGAAGATTACCTCTTAAAACCGATAGAGCCGGAGGAACTGTTGGTCAGGATTAAGACTCATCTGACCCTGCACCGGCTCAGATCTGATCTCGAGTTCCAGAATAAACGGTTACAGCATGAAATCCATGAACGGGCTCTGACTGATGATGCATTACAACGGGTAAACCGGCATCTCACCATGATGAACAGTATAACCAGGCATGATATTATGAACAAGGTCACGATCCTGAAGAGTTTCATTCATCTGGCCACGATGTGTTCTCCGAATCCAGAAATTATTAATATTCTTCATAAAATGCGGGATACTACCGATGTTATCAGTTCCCATATCATTTTTACCGAACAGTATCAGGTTATGGGAAGTTGTGATCCTACATGGATGGATATAACCGCAATTCTTGCATCGCAACAACTCCCTGATACCATCAATGCTGACATTCGTCTCTACAACCTCATGATTTATGCAGACCCCCTCTTTGAGAAGGTCTGTTACAACCTGATTGACAATACCATCCGGTATGGAAAGAAAGCCACTACGATCACCGTTTCATACCGACAGGATTCAGACGGGCTTATCATCGTATGGGAAGATGACGGAACCGGGATCCCTGAATCTGACAAAGATGTGATATTTGAGCGTGGGTTTGGTAAAAATACCGGCCTTGGTCTCTTTCTGGTTGCTGAGATCCTGGCTATTACCGGGATGACGATTCAGGAGACCGGGATAGAAGGTCAGGGAGCAAGGTTTGAGATTCGGGTTCCTCCCGGTCATTATCGGGTATACCAAGAATCAGAGAGTACTGGGAAAGTCTGATTGAGCGGCGGTTCTCAATTACTACCCCCTGGTGATATTATGGTGTGGGAATAGTCGGGATATCATTAGTATTGGTGGTAATGATCATCGGACTCTGGGGTGGCAATAGGACATCCGGAAGTCCTCATACCACTCCTATTTCTTCTCCTCATATGGTAATTGCCTCACCCCCGTTTTCCATCCCGCAAAACCTAACTTTTAATTAGAACCATCTCCTCCCCCTCCCTTCCCCTTTCCCCATAATCAGGGTACTGAAACGTAACTGGTAAGTTTCCCTTTCTTCAAAAAATTGAGTTGGTGAGATATTTTACAAAACCTGAATCAGATTTTCTTTATATTCAACTGAGTTGAGAGAATTTTTACTGACAAATTGGAATACTGAATAGTTTCCAGGGTTTTTGAACGTAATAAAGGGATTCTTTTCCGTGGAACTGATACCGTTCGTGAAGTACCAGTAATAGGAATTGGGACTTCCGCTGGACGTATCAGTAAACTGAACGTGCAAAGGAGCCGCACCCGATGTCCGATCAGTTTTGAAAGATGCCTCCAGATGGTATGGATCATACGTGGGGGATACGGTAGGTGTTACCGTCGGAGTGGGAGTTGGTGAATGATATGCCGTGGTGTAGATATCATAATAATTTTGGTCAATGGATTTATTATCGTCAATAATACTAGTTGAGTAGTTCATCTGCATCTTCAATTTGAAGACACCGTTTAATCGCTGAGAAGTAGTGCCCCAACTATTTAGAACAAGCCAGTACGGGACACTCACGGTATCATCATATCCCACGATAAGCACTGCATGACCCCCTGCATCTACTCCTCCACTATAGGGATCTGGATCCCAGATTACTGATTCATTCTGATAATTCCAAAAATTGGCAAACGCAGTCCATCCGGTTTCAGGTAGAAGAAAAGACCAGATTACTGGCCTATGTGCATTGAGTTCTGATTTAATATTGGTGATAGCAGTGCTTTGGCTGGTATTGGTAAGGAGGGCGGTATCAAAAACCGAGGTGAGCGGATAGTTTGGCGTTGTAGAAATATACGATGCAGGTATGCCAGAACGGTTTCCTTTCGTCCAATTATAATCAGCATAACTTGCATTGGTGTTCGACCAGGGTATGACTTGAGATAAGGTACTGTTATAAAAATCTGCTACCTGATACGGCCACCCCCCAGAACAGGCATTTCCAGTGACAGATCCATTGTTCCAGTTTGAGTCAAAAAACTGAATTGATAAGCGATCACTGACATTATTAGTGATTGAATGGGCGATTTCCAATGCACCGGTAGAGGCCCATACCCAGCAATTTCCACAATGCCCCTGATCCCGGTTTTCACCAAGGTAAGGGACCGAAGATAAGAGAGACACCGATCCGGCTGGGAGGGATTGTCCTGAATACGTTGATTTGGTCGGCATCGTAGCGCGATGAGCCTGGAATGCCTGCATCTGTGCAGGGGTCAGGTACATAAGCCCTCTCATGAATGATGTTGAAGTTGTATTGCTCACCCCATTTGCGGATTCCTGGGAAGGAGAATTGGAATCAACAACCGGCACCGAATTTTTGATCTGATTGTTCGCATGAATACCCTGATCCTGCTGACTTTGTAGGGCAATACTCTGAGAATCCAATGGATTCTCGCTAGGATTCTCGGCAGCTGCATGAATGATCAAAGTGAACATAATACACAAGATCAAAAGTGATACAAATCGGGTATTGCCTGACTCTTTCATTCACCGACGATATATATTTCCCATTACATAAATCTATCTTAATTATATTAAATTTGTAATTGTTCATCAAAAAATAAATTATTCGGATGAGCCCGATAGGGTGCGTAGTTCATGACCTGATACTAGATTTACCGTCTGAAGTGCCCCAATCTGGCACTCATTCCTGTCGGTGTGGTCCGGGCTTACCCTCATATGAGTTCACGCCTGCAACCATCTGGTTAGCCATTCCAACTGATATGGGCCCGTGTTCTTAAATACTGAGCCGTCAGACAGGTTCTGCTCACTTCGTGGCTATCCATGAATGAGTAAAAATGCAGATTGGTATTGGTATCATCGGGATGTGTTTGATTATCCTTCCCCACCATGAGAGCAATAGTCATATCCAAATGAGCGGTACATTCTCATGCAATGTTTCTCCCACATGTCAGAGTCCGAATATACCTGCTATGTCCTGATGGAGAATACCAGAATCAGCATGTATGCGATCCAAAGAACCAGGTGATCTGATCGCGGGAAGGCACTCCCTTCCCGTTTACTTCCAGACCCGACTATTCTGTCCTATTCAAATTCTCCCGATGAATTGTTGTGTGAGGTTGTCCTTTACGACTGTTCCATTCCGATCATTTCTGAACCAGCCTTGCATCTGCTTACTTATCAGGAATCGGAACAAGCGGCAGGGTCAAAGAAAAGGTTGTTCCACAGCCAGCTCCCTGACTTGATGCAATAATATATCCCCGGTGCATCGTCACGATCCGTTTCACGAGCGGTAATCCAAATCCCTTATGCAGGGGATCACTCCGTGACGGATCTCCGGTACTGAACTCTTCCCAGATCTGTTCTGACCGTTCTGGTGGGATCCCCACTCCGGTATCTGTAATGGTAATAGAGGCCCAACTGTTTTCGTCCCGCCCCCCGACGTTCACAGTTCCCCCCACCGTATTGTACTGAATTGCATTTTCGATAAGATTATGGAACAACAATGGTGCCTGACTTTTGGATAACCAGATCTGCAATCCGGGCGGAATGCAGTTGATCAGAGTGATATGTTTCTCAAACGCCATGGTGTTATACACTGAAAATGTCTCTTCAATGAGCGTATGCAACATGAACGGAGAATAATCATTGATGTAGGTCTGACTGTTGAGATGAGCATACCTGATGACATCCTCTGACATCTCCCTGAGATATCCAAGCCGCATCTCAAACAGGGTGAGAATCTCCTGGAGATAGGGATCAGAGATACGTTCCTGGATCATGGGAAGGAGGGCAAGCACTGGAGTGATTGGTGTCCTGAGATCATGAGCAATTTGGTTGATAAACCGGTCTTTCTGGCTGAGCAGATGCTCAACCATCCGGTTCCGGTCAAGGACCTCTGCAGAGAGGGCCTTCAGCTCATCACTCTGCTGCAGTAGTTGCCAGTTTAACATTGCGTTTACTCGTCTGAGTTCATCCTGGGTACCTTTTAGCTCCTGATTCATCTCCCGGATCTTCTTTTCAGAATCCTGCAGACTCTGCTGCTGCTGTTTTCTGATCGAGATATCATGAAGGATATGGGTACATCCTTTTCGCATCTCTTGCGAATCGAGGTAGGGTGAAGAACTGACCTGATAGGTGGTTCCTGGTACCAGTTCGGAGATCTCATCGACCTGTGGTCTTTCCTTCTCCATTGCTTTTGTATGTGGACAGAACAGGCACCATTGCGGCGTACAGGGAAATATATCCTGACAATAACGTCCGATACATTCATCCGGGTTGAGATTCAGCAGATCAGCCATCGCTTTGTTGATCTCAAGAATCCTGTGATCATCGTCGATAGTGACAATGAGATCAACGATCGCATCAAAAATCCGGCGGTCTATCCGATCTTTTCTCTGATAGGTTGCAGGGCCTGATCGATCTTTGGAAATATCACCGATGGCTCCTGCAATCAACCATGAGTTGTCAGATCCACGGCATGGTCTGCCCCATTCCGCGAGCCATCGCGACTCACCGTCTGCCCTGATGAACCGGTACACTACCTGGTATGGAGTACCATCCTGAAGGCTTGCTTGTATCGCCTGCTCCCTATACCTGACATCTGCAGAAGAGAGTAACGATTCCAGCGAACTGGGTTCATCGATAAAAAATGAAGGTGGATATCCGGTGATTGTCTCCACCGGCAAAGTGATTGATTTGAACCATGTGTAATCACGGTATTCTGCCCAAAATACCGCTATGGGGATGGTTTCAAGAATGTATGTAGGAGTGACATTGTTCTTCTGATACTCATCCATCTGGCAACTATAGACCGTTTGGTCCATCTGTCTGACCCCACCCTTACTGGCAGCATATGTGTCATGTAAGGCCCCTGATTATCTGTTTTAAGTGGATGGATAAAAACATACTGGTGCCTACTTTTTGTAATTAGGCAACGCCGGGTGACATCGGGAAGAGAACCACACTCCAGGATACGTATGGTCTGACAGCAGGTTGTAAAATACCGGGTTCAGATAATAATGGGTTCCGACACTGGTGATGATGCCTGATCTGGTAGTATCAGATCTCCCTGATTGTCTAAATTAGATACAAATATATGTAGGATCAGATCTTACGATGAAGATCGGTGGAACATTTTTATCAGGAAATCTTGCGCCAATTTTTCTATCACGATCACTTTTACCCATATTTGCCCTTTAATCCTGGTCAGGAGTGATTTGTATCGTTGGGTTAATGGATGCGCTGATACAACCATCTGCTCCGGTATACGACCGTTTTATTCATCATTACTCATATAATTCATGGGTGGCACTCATGCATGATCGGGTTTACCGGTGAAGCCCTGGCATCAGGAGAAACCGGTAAGGTCCTGTTGATCATATCTCTGGGTATGGTGTCTTGTGGTATTGGTGCCGCAGTGGATGAGAGGGGAAGGTAATCATGAATACTTATGTGGTCAGGCAGGTGGTGATCATCACGATCCTGTTCAGTTGCATTATACCGATGGTTCCGGCTGACGGGGTCTTTACGGTTGTTCAAACCTGGGGAAATGCAGGAAGTACGAACGGATCCATGGCCAATGCATCAGGCATTGCAGTAGATTCGAACGGCAGCGTATATGTGGCAGATACAGGCAACAACCGTATCGAGAAGTTCACCGGCAATGGGACTTACATCGTTTCATGGGGCGGATCAGGTACCAATACGAGTATGTTTAGCAGTCCAGCCGGGATTGCAACCGATACAAGTGGGAATGTATATGTTGCTGATACCGGGAATAACCGGATCCAGAAATTTACCCAGTCAGGATCCTTCATCTCTGTATGGGGGACATATGGGACAAATACAAGTGAACTCTGTAGTCCGGCAGGAGTCGCAACTGATGTAGGCGGGAACGTGTATGTTGCCGATACCGGGAATAACCGGATTCAGAAATTTACCCAGTCAGGCAACTTCACTACTGCCTGGGGTGAGTATGGCACCACACCAGGCAGGTTCAACAGTCCGACCGGGATAGCCGTTGACGCAGAAGGGTATGTACATGTTGCTGACCGGTACAACAGCAGAGTTCAGAAGTTTGACGCAGCCGGGAACTACATCTGCTCACTGATCACTGAAGAGGGGGTATCACTTGGAAATCTACAGGGACTGGCAAGTGATGCAGCATCCCATGTGTATGTTACCGATACCTCACGTAACCAGGTTCACCTGTTCAACGCCACCGGGGTTTTGAATGCAACCTGGGGAGGATATGGGACTGCTACCGGATTTTTTAACAATCCAAAAGGAGTGGCCACAGATTCGAATGGGAGTGTATATGTGCTTGATACTGGCAACAGCCGTGTCCAGGTCTTTCAGCGTGGTCCTGCAATTACCTCATGCACTCCGGCTTCAGGAGATCAGTCCGGAAATGTTACGATAACCATCACTGGTACGAACTTTGAGGCAAACATGTCCACCGTATCGGTATCAGGTACCGGGATCAGTGTAGGTCCCTATTCCACCCGGACCGGGACCCTGATCACCTGTCTGTTCTCTATCTCCTCACATGCAGCAACCGGTCAGAGGATAGTCACGGTCACGAACCCGGGTACCAATACGACTGCAAACACCACCTTTACGGTAACCGGGCCGACCATTGCAACCCTCAATCCCGCCTTCGGCCATAGCAATACTACGCTTCCGGTTACTATTGCCGGTGATCTGTTCATACCTTCCTCGGCAACCCTGCAGAAAGGAGATTATGTGATCACTGCCAATACCAGTTCACTTAAGAAGAGTACATCCACACTCGTGTATATCGCCATTCCACTTACCGGAGCAAGAACCGGGGTCTATAACCTGACCCTCAAAAACCAGGACGGAAAAACAGTTACCAAATACGATGCATTTACGGTGCTTGCAAATACCACTCCGGTTACGAATACCACCGTGAGGCATCGTAGTTCCTGACGGACCTCTTTTAACTCGCTATTTTTCGTATGCTTATTAATTTCAGATAATGAAGGGGTACAAGTGTTTCTTCCGCTCTCCAAAGGTCAGATATGTTCAGAGTAGGTAATTACGCTGATTTTCTGTCATATGCGTCATCATCTTTATCTTGTTTGGCTCTTCTTATTCATACATGAAAATCGCGAGCCTGCATGTAATTGCTGTTTCGCTAACGCTATTTCTGTTACTCTGCGATATAGGTAGTGCTGATGACTCATATGGTGACATCCTGATCAAATCAGATCAACCTAGTGCCCAGATCTCCCTGGACGGGATTGTCGGAAACTTTACTACTCCGTATCAGTACTCAGGAGTCAGGACCGGGCAGCATTCGGTTACGGTTACCAAACCCGGGTACCGGAATTATATCGATTCCGGGGTCATAGTCTCTCCCGGGAAGACAACCCTGGTACATGCGGCCCTCCTCAACGAATCTGATTATGGAACCATATGGGTTCATTCCTATCCGTTTGGGGCCGAAGTAATCGTTGATGGGATCACCCGTGGGAAGACCCCGGAGGGGATTGAAGGAAGCCCGGGCGGGTTTAATCTGGTGGTCAGCGGGCTTCAGGACGGTATGCATTCCGTGGTTATCAAACGTGAAGGATATGACGTTGTGACCAGAAACGTTACCACCGGACCTGAACAGGCCGGGCCGGTGGTGCTGAATGAAAATCTGAGATCTAACAAAGTCCTTCCGACTCATGTTTCTACTCCCGTCTCAACAACCGTTCCGGTTACTGTTGCAGCGGTTCAGACTCCGCAACCAGCGGTATCTGGGATATTGGTCATTGATTCAATACCTGCTGGTGCAAAGGTCCTGATGACCGGGAGGATGCAGGGAATAACTCCCCTCACTCTGAACCTTCCTGCCGGTACGTATACCTTGTCTCTGGTGTATGCCGGATATACTCCGGTTACTGCCACCGTTGATGTGAAACCGGGAGAGAGCACCCGCAAATCGGTGAACCTGGTACGACTTCAGACTATACCTCCCACACCGGTGCCCACAACTCCTCCCCTTACTCCTGTCCCGGCTCATACTCCTGAATCAGGCTCAATGCAGATAATACCGGTTCTACTTGTGAGCCTTGGTATCTTGGGAGCACGATGCCGAAAAAAGTAAGCCCTGAACCTACGGTTCGTAGATAATCAAGAAACACGCTGAAATAACTTCAAATTAAAGTTTTTTCAGAGAATTTCATGAGAATTAGGAGAGTTTAGATATCCGGGTTGATATCGCTTATATATACCCGGATACCCGGAATTTTCAGGTTATACAGTTCCCGGAGCTGAATATTTAGTTGCGAACTGCCTGTTTTCAGTTACGGTTATCGCGTCTATCATCACCCCGACCCCCCCGGTCTTTGCATCCATGGCCCGAAGCGTGATCGAGTAGGTTCCCGGAGTGGTATAGGTATGGAGGGGATTCTTTAATCCTGACGTGGTCCCATCACCGAAGTCCCAGGAGAATGAGGTCGGGTTCCCCAGACTGGTACTGGTACATGCAACAGTCAGAGGAGCAGGCCCTTGTGTGGAGTTGACGATAAACGAGGCCTTGATCTGACTGGATGCAACCGTTTGACCAGTAGTATTGGTCTGGTCTGCATCAATAGTAGTAAAGGTCCACTTACTGAGCGAACCCAGGGTGCTGGTTCCCGTTTTTGCTCCGGTCGGGGACAGGAGGGTTTCCATATCAATGGAGGGGAAATTTTCTTCGGTATTCTGAGTACCCAGACTGGCTACCCATACATCATAACTTCCATGATTACCGGTTACATCTCCGTCATTGGAGTTGGTATACCCGCTGACCAGATAGGTGGAATTGTCTACCTGAAC
>NZ_JAJRBM010000278.1 GCF_028679455.1 Methanospirillum sp.
ATCACCCAATAAGTGAACTTTTTCTAGTAGGTTTGCATCATAATACATTAGATTAGATAACTCCTTCTGTCCTACTTTAATTGCCTTCCATATTGCTGAGTATCCTTGTTTTGCATGCAATATCTTTTTAGCAATAATATCTGTCTGAATTATCGCAGATTCAACTTGGCTAGCCTCGGGAAACAGATCTTTATTTATTAATTCTTTATGAATCCATCTGAGATTCCTGATGTATGTCTGTAACGATGAATGTAAATTATCTCTAATAAGTGCATCAATTTCTCGTATAAGGTCCTTCTTTTTATATTCATGGTACAATGGTACATACTGGGCTATACATTCAAGCAGAGTTTGATCGTCATTCACTTTTTGTATCAATGATTCTGGATTAATCATTAGAATGACCTCTATTATTCAATTGCCAGATTATCGTAAACCCGATACCAAATAACAGGAGAAATGAGCAGAAATGGTAAATATAATTAATGTTTGGTACAAGAATTGCAATCAAACTTATTATACCAATCAGAAATATCGTATATCCCCATAAAAAGGAATAAAGAGAATTTTTGATAGATATTTGAGGAATATTTGGTTCTTTTGTCCATTGGTTAACTCCACTAATTATCATAAGAATTCCAATCATTAAAAGAAATATTGATATACAGCCGTACCAAGGAAATGAACTAAAAATAGTTGGGACAATTATTAGGATTGCTAATCCGATTAATAGAAAACTTATATATAAGTTGTTAATTGAACTCTTCATTTGGATCACAATCATTATCATTGTAATTGGATTTATAACTCTGTAATGAAACATTCAATATTCGCCACATCTAACGATTTCTCATGAAACGTGCAACATCATCATCCTCGATACACCATGGTTTCTTTCGAGATCGCCTGGGAAGATCAGACCTCCGGTGTCCTGATATCTGTGATGCCATAGTAGCGATTGGCATCGCTATCTATGTGTTATTTTTCACGTACCTTTCTCTCTTTCAATACAATACCTTTCAACTCGAATATGATCTGGCAGTATTTAATCAGGCATTTTGGAATACAGTAATGAATGGGGAACTCCTTACCAACTCATTAACTCAAAGTTCCCAGTTTGGTATTCATTTCTCTCCCATACTCCTAACCCTGGTACCGGTATATGCATTATTTCCCGGACCTCAAACGCTGCTTATTGCACAATGTATCCTCCTCGGGCTTGGAGCAATTCCCATATATCTGTGTGGAAAGGAGATGATCGGGAAAGAGGCAGGGTGTCTCATTGGATTAGCATATTTGTTATATCCATCCGTACATGGCGTCAACCTGTATGATTTTCATGAAGTAGCATTTCTTCCCTTCTTGCTTGGTATGACATTATGGGGATTTATCACCAGAAGGAGGAATGTTTTGCTTCTCTTTGGACTTCTCTCATTATTTGTGAAAGAAGACGTATCCCTGATACTTATCATGATTGGACTTATTGGGTTGTACCAAACGAGAACCAATCAAGATTCTGAACGGTGGCCGTATCTCGTACTCATCGTTCTTTCCCTCTGTGATCTGATATTGTTTTTAAGCATTATCAGACCGATATTTGCTTCTTCAAGCGTGGTGGTGCAGTCCGGATTCCTCCCACAGTATCTTGATCCTGTCAATACACTCTCTCAACACAACGGAAACAGGATCATGTACGTGTTGATGACGTTTATCCCCCTTCTGTTTACCCCTCTTGGAGCACCGGAGATCTGTGCGATCTCGATCCCGTCATTTCTGGAAATTCTCCTCTCACCCAATCCCTACTATTATAGCATCTTGTATCAGTACTCGGCGTTGGTGATCCCGGTTCTCTTTTTCGCGACCATTATGACTGTGTTCAGGGTTAAATCCGGAGATGGCAGGGTAGGAAAAAAGACATGGAAAGCTCTTGTCTGCCTGATTCTTATCTCCACGGTCATATCAGCTGTTGTCTATTCTCCTGCTATCAGGGTAGTACATATGACTGGGACGACTGATGAGAAGGCGATGGATGATCACCGGATATTTCTTAATCAGATTTTATCAGTTCTTCCACAAGGAACATCCATCTCAACCCAGTATAATCTTCTTCCTCAGGTGTCCAGTCGTAAACAGATATGGGTAGATTACCATGACACGGCTGATGTTATTCTGGTTGATATAACATTTCCAAGACGGGCAGCCGATTTTAATGATGATATCGAAAAAATAAATGAAACGTTTGTGCCGGTACTAAATGATGATAATCTTGTTCTCCTGGTGAATAAGGAAAACCCAAAACTTCAGTCTGAACTGATAACAGCTTTTCAAAAGATGCCGAGAGCAGAGTATGTGTCGTAATCCGGGTTATGCTCTCTCCCTTTCCCTTTGAAAGTGATCTGCCTGATATCTGAAGATGCATAGGTATACATTGATAGGATTACCTGGCTAATTTGGATCTAAACTGTTAGAATAATAATATGAAGGATACCAGTTAAATTCAAGGTCACTTCCTAATCTGATACCTGTTATAAACAGATGATGACACCTTACCTTCTAATCCGGGGTGAACCCGGATCCTGATCATCAAAATCACTTATTTTCGAATATTAAGCCCGATATATAGCCGAATTCCGGACACATATGACGATTACCTGATAAAGACTAATTCAGTGCCTGATTCGTTATTGCTCGAAAATTTATCCACCTGTATCGCAACGCTATTCTGTTAATTTTTCAGATCCGATCTGATATCAGGCAATGACCGGGATCAGGGAATATAACAGGGCTATAAAAACGAGATTTGGGCTCCGATTCATTGCATTCGTGAATCTGGTTTTATACAATTATGAAACAACGATTAAATCAGGTTTTTCCAATCCTCCGCTTGTAAGGCTATTCTTAACTAATAATCTGACGTCGTAACTGCCTTTGCTGTTATACGTATGAGTAACATTTTGCTGATCAGACGTGTATCCGTCGCCAAAATCCCAGAACCAGGAGACAGGATTACCTGAACTGAGATCCGTAAACTGAACTGTTAACGGAGCAGACCCGCTAGCAGGAGAAACTCTGAAATCTGCGATTATTATTCCTGGAATCGGGGTTGGCGTCGGTTCAGGTACCGCATCACGGGTAACAGTGATCAGGTTGGACCATTGACCATATCCGCCTGAATGATCATTGGTTGCCCGTAAGGATACCGTGTAAACTCCGGGAGTCTGGTAGACATGCACAGGATTTGGAGTTCCATCTGTTATTCCATCTCCAAACTGCCAGAAGTAGGAGGTTGGTGATCCCAGACATTCCTCGCTGGAAAAGTTCACGCTAAGAGGCACCTGACCATACCGCGGGGTTGCATTGAAGAATACAAGAACCTGCCCGGTAACTGGTTCTCCTTCAACATGGATGGCATGATCATCTGTGAGATTGGTAAAAGTCCAGTGTTTGATTGAGGCGTTTATTACATCAGTATCAATACTTACATTGGCAAGAAATGCACCGGGGTTTGCCTGAATGATGTATGACTGGTTTGAATACTCAGGGTAGTAGTTTTTGCCTACAGGAATGATGTTACTCCACTGGTTGGCAGACGAGTTAATGAGCGATAACCCGTCTTTCTCTCTGAAATATGCATAAATGGTATGATTGGCCTGAATATTGGTGAATGAGTAGGCAGAAGTAGAACCGATACTTAACCCATCAACCAACACCTCTGATAGTATATTACCGGGATCAGGGGTGAGAGTAAACGTCTGATTGTGACTCGATTGTATTGTCAGATTACCAGAGGGACTGATAGTTCCATTTCCTGTGACCGTTGCATTGATGGAGTAATATCGTGGAGGAAGAACTTCAAAGGAGTCCAGAAGATTTCCGGATCTTCCGGTGGAAAGATTCGTGACCCATACAGACAATGTTCCAGGATTCGCCTCGGTAAGATTGAATACAGGAATCAATAG
>NZ_JAJRBM010000279.1 GCF_028679455.1 Methanospirillum sp.
AAAATTGAACTCGTGAAATTCAGGAATAAACGTCTGGCTTAACAAACCGGCGAACGGTACTAGGTTTTTGTGTTCACTCTCTCATATTCAGATATTTGAAAAAGTATTGTGGTTAATGCGAATGCATAGGCAGTCCGTCATGGTTGTGTTCAGTAATGTGATGATAATTCGGTCCTGACGCAGTCACCGGATCGACATGGATGGTAGCATCGGAAAGGTATTTGAGATGATGAAGGAGTTCATGCTGAAACTCTTTTGCAATTTCATGCCCTTTTTCTACGGATAGGGATGCATCAACCGTTATATTGATCTCTGCATGGAGCCGGTGACCCAGCCACCGAACCTTCACGTCGGTTATCTCGATAACTCCGTCAACATGATCTGCAGAATGGCGGATCTCATCGGTAACTTCTGGATCAACCCCGTCAAGAAGCCGGGTACCGATGGTTTTTGCCGAGTCCCAAACGATCCAAAATATCAGAATGGTGATGATGAGGCCAATAATCGGATCGGCAAGGGGAAATCCAAGGAACACTCCAGCGGCTCCAATAAGGACTGCAAGGCTTGTTATTCCGTCTGTTCTGGCATGCATCCCGTCTGCAACCAGTGCAGCACTTCCGATCTCCTTTCCTACCCGGATTCTGAGTTGTGCTACGGCTTCATTGCCGATAAACCCGATGAATGCAGCGAGTGCAACTGCCCAGAGAAACGTTACCGACTGTGGATGAATTAACCGGTCAATAGAAACATATCCTGCAGTAAGAGCCGAGATCAGGATCATCAGAACAACAAATACGCCGGCCAGATCCTCTATTCTGCCATACCCATATGTGAACCGTCTGGTGGGTTTCCACCTGCCAAGAATGAACGCAAAAAGCAATGGGATTGCGGTAAGTGCGTCACCGAAATTGTGGATCGTATCAGCGAGCAGTGCGATACTCCCGGTATAATACACGATGATGACCTGGACGATTGCGGTAAAGAAAAGACCGACAAACGACCACTTTACCGCCCAGATTCCCCGTTCGGTGGTGAGGATAGAGGGATCGACAACGCCATGGGTATGGGCGTGACCGTTCCCATGGCCACGATGACCATGAATATGGGTTTTCTCATCATGATCGGTGTCGTTTCCATGCCCGTGTTCATGGTGTTTGTCATGATCGTAGCGATTATGGCTTTCAGTATCAACGCTCATTCGTTACCTCCTCCTCATTTCGTTTTCAAAAGAGATGGCAATTGATATGAAGTATTCAAGGAGACACTGGTTATAGTATTGCCACCCTCCTAACAGTATTAACAACACGGGTTCCCATGGCTCTGATTCTCATAGTTTACGTTGAAACAATTCACATCTTATGGGCACTTATGTGGGCAGCCCGGTAGTTATAGAACGATGGATCCATAACTCCGGGATGGATATGCCTGAACATACCCAGTTGTACGATGTAATCTTGATTGCTTTTCAATCATCGATTCATGAGACTGGTGAAGATTTTTTCTGCCCAAACCAGTATCCGAAGATGAGCCCGAGGATGAGTGCTCCAAACGAACACTGGAGAGCAAAGAGGGTGCACTCTATTTCTCCGGATGGCGGTTCATACTGGGGAATGAGGGGTTTATATGATTCAACCGGCTGACCGGTAAGTTCAGAAATCTTCTGTGAGCCAACATCATCGGATCCGCTGAACTCATGCTCTCCTCCTGAACTGACAGAAAGAAACACTGCAATGAAACCGAGGATCGCGATGACAGTTAATATTTCGAGTTTATAGTTCCCGATCATAATTATCCCTCCACATGGGCAACCGTGTTGTCCTGTTGTTGTGCCCGGGAGATCTGATCCTCAGAGAATACGTTCAGTTTCAGAAGAATATCAGGCTTTAATGCAACAATGTATTTGAACACGAGTGCCAGCACAATTCCTTCGACGATTGCGAGAGGTATCTGTGTCACCGCGAAAATGGCAAAAAATGCTTCAAACGAAGCTGCAATTCCTCCAACCTGTGCCGGGTAAGCGACTGCAAGTTCAAATGAGGTTATGACGTAGGTTACGAGGTCAGCGACTGCTGTCACGAGAAAAACGGTGACAAAGATATTGACATTCGTGTCTTTGAGGAGACGATAAACCGCATATCCGGCCAACGGCCCTCCAATCGCCATCGAGCACATGTTTGCACCGAGGGTTGAAAGACCTCCATGGGCGAGCAGGAGTGATTGGAAGAGCAGGACAATTGCCCCGATGATCGAGGTGATGAATACCCCGAAACACATGGTCGAGAGTCCGGTTCCGGTTGGGTGGGAGCAACTACCGGTTACCGAGGGGAGTTTGAGAGCAGACAGAATGAAGATGAACGCTCCGCAGACTCCGAGTAGTGGCAGATAATCCCGATCTTTTTGGATCATTGTTCGTAGTTGAATTATTCCCATAACAAGGAATGGAATCGCGATAATCCACCAGACCAGACACCATTGCCAGGGTAAGAAACCTTCCATAATATGCATGTGATAATCTCCGAGATCAAAAACTATTGCTCTTGCAAAAAATAATCAGTTCTAATCCTATTTATTCTGATCAAGAACAAAAATTTTTGGCCAGGCAGTTGTCCAATACTCATCAGAAGGGATTCCATGCCTAACGCACTCACCTGGTTATAATCAGGTCAGAGTATCTACCATCTTGAGTTGTTTCCGCCAGATTGAGCAACTCATAAAAAAGCGGTGAGTTATTTGCCCTATTTGATTACTTGAGAATGAGACCTGATTTATAGGCGAAGGCCTTCTGGAGCGTCTTAATTTCTCCAGTCATTTTAGTAGTGCCTTTCCAGGTGTTGGTAACTACCGTCTTGTTCCCGGTCGTCTCCCCATCTTCGTTATGTACCTTCTAACGCATAGTTATCATTATTGCCGTCTAGGGTTTCCATGATGATGCCCGCGAAGACAGTCTTGATGGTTCCTTCAGCAAAGCCTCTGCCTGAGTTTGCATTGTGAGTTACTGCAATCTGATAATTCAGTTCTACAGGGTACATCATCGCTAACGGTACGAATTCGTCAACTGCCCCGGTACCATCAATGACGGTATTGATCGTAAAGACCTGATTATCAGGTGTTACATTTGGCAGTACGTCAGCTGCCGTAAAGTCTGCAAGAAGTACCGGGGCTATAGTTACATCAAGAATACCAGATTTACGTTTCATTAGCGGTCTCCTACTTCCTGCTAATGGAGATTTCATCAAAATATATAGTAGCGGATAAAAACCAATCATTTCATTCGGTGATTGATTTTTTTACAAGCCGCAACAAAAATATTTAGAGTTAATCCCAAAAAATTTGCACAATATCGAAAGTTACTAACACAATACCAACCTTATTTTTACAAGCCCCCTCGTAACAAATGAGGAGCATTCTAGGGCATAAGATGCTTATACCCAATTATCAGAACCATATCCCTTTTACGTGTACTGAAAAAGAGAGGTTATTTAATGAAAACCGGAAACACCAGCTCACCCCCGGCGGGAGGTCCGACAAAGGATGAGATCCTGGCTATTTCACTCTTTAAATTAGGATTAACCCCGGAGGATACCTTTGCTGATCTTGGCTGTGGGACCGGCAGGGTATCGATTGAAGCTTCAAAACAAGTGAAGGCACTTCATGGAGTAGATAGACGAGAGGAGGCATACATCAGGACAAAAAAAGAGGTGGAAACACAAGAGAAGGAGAACATTTTCGTTCACCGCAGAGAGAACAAATCGTTTCTAACTGCCCTGACTGCTCTCGACACGGCATTTGTCGATGGATCCCAGGGTCTTGATACAGTTCTTGAATCTCTTGCACGTCTGAATGTGCGATCTCTGGTTATCAACGCGGTGATGCTGGAGACGGTCATTACAGTAGTAACTGCACTCAAAAAACATGGTATGTTTAAAGAAATAATACTGACAAATATTGCCCGAAGTAATCCAATCGGATTCGGTGTTATGTTCAAACCACTCGTTCCGGTATATATAATCAGTGAGGGAAGGGCCTCATGCTGACCGCAGTGGGACTTGGTCCCGGCGATCCCGAACTCCTTACCCTTAAGGCGGTACGATATCTGAAAGAGGCAGATCAGGTATTTGTCCCTGGGGGTATTGCCCGCAAACTTGTTGAGCCATACTGTACCCCCGTTGAACTCCCATTTCCCATGAGTCGTGATGAAAAGGTGGTTTCAAAGCAGATTGCAGACAACGCAGCCATCATTGCCAGGGTCGCAATGACAGGTAATGCTGTCTTTGGAATTATCGGGGATCCAAACATATTCTCTACATTCTCCCGGCTCTGTGTGGTCATCAGAATGCAATATCAGGATATCCAGATCAGCACAGTACCTGGAGTCAGTTCGATAACAGCCCTTACTTCTATCACCGGCATTCCAATCACCGGAGGATTTTCCGTGTCAGATGGTTCACCTGAAGTTGCCAGGATACAGATGAAAGTAACCAAGCCGCGAGAGACCGTAGATCATCTCCGGAATGAGGGGTATTCACGGTTCGTACTGGTAGAACGGATGTACATGGAAGGAATGGCCATTTGGGATCATGA
The DNA here is from genome assembly GCF_028679455.1 of Methanospirillum sp. GTDB lineage: Archaea > Halobacteriota > Methanomicrobia > Methanomicrobiales > Methanospirillaceae > Methanospirillum. The sequence continues at coordinate 4,582 of NZ_JAJRBM010000279.1, forward strand.
ACTTCCTGAGGAGAGTAATTATTTCTCACTCGTGTTTGCAGAGAAGAGACCATGAATCAGGTATGGTTTGTCGGAGCCGGACCCGGGGATCCTGATCTTATTACGGTAAAAGGAAACCGAATCCTGGAATCTGCGGATCTTCTCATCTATGCGGGATCCCTTGTGAACCCTGAATTGGTACAACGATCTCATGCTAATGAGAAATATGACAGCAACGGGATGTCTCTTGAAGAGATAACCCCTCTCATGGTTAAGGCCATCCGGGAAGGGAAGGCCGTCGTCCGACTCCATTCAGGAGATCCGGCACTCTATGGAGCTATTGTAGAACAGATGGCTCTGCTCCGGGCAGAAGGGATACATGTGGAGGTGGTACCTGGTGTCTCTTCACTTTTCGGGGCTGCTGCATCCCTGAAGGCCCAACTCACACTCCGGGGAGTATCAGAATCAGTGATAATCACCAGGCCGGCTGGAAAGACGCTGGAGCATGATCATATCACAGAATATTCCCGGCATGGCGAAACGATGGCCATTTTCCTTGGATCTGACCGACTTTCAGAGGTGGTTTCCAAAATCTCTCATCCCCCAAAGACCCCCGCTGTGGTCATCTACCATGCTACATGGCCGGATCAGAAGATCATCAGAGGTTCGGTGGAAACAATAGCAGAACAGGCAGATGATGCTGGGATCAATCGTTCTGCACTTCTTCTTATCGGAGAAGTTTTTGGAGAAGAACTCCCCGGACACATCAGATCCGAGCTTTATTCATGAACCGGACGGTTGTCATTGCACTTCCCTATTTTGCCGAGCAGGCGGAGCGGGTAGCAACCGCAACAGGGGGATCCTTTCTGGTCTACCATAAACATGTTTTTGAAGAAGTATTCAGAGATACCAATCGGATCATTGCAATTATGGCAATCGGAATCGTGGTCCGGAAAATTGCACCGCTTCTCAAAGATAAGTGGCAGGATCCTGCGATTGTGGTGGTAAGTCCTGATATGAGGTTTGCAATCCCAGTATCTGGCGGGCATCACGGGGCGAACGAACTTGCCATTGAACTTAAAGAAAAATTAGGCCTAATCCCGGTGATAACCACAGCAACCGAGTCCACTGGCAGAGAGTCAGCAGAAACGATAGCAGCAGACAAGCATCTGCGGATTGTGAACACGGACTCGACCCGGGCCTCCAATGCGGCAGTCCTTACCAGTACTGCCGGCATATATTCTGTGGAAGGACCGGGCATGGTGATGGCAGGAAAGGGGGTCTCTTTTCTGGTCTCTGATGCTCCGTATACTGCAGGTATCGGCTGCAGAAAAGGAACTCTGGCGGAGGAGATCATCACTGCAATCGATGATGCACTTGCCTCGGCCGGGATAACCAGATCTGATATCAGTATCTATGCAACCACCACCTTGAAATTACATGAGGCAGGTCTTACTGAGGCAATCCGGATGATTGGGGGGAACCTTATATTTCTGGATCCGGAGACCCTCTGTAGGGAGAAACCTGTATCTGAATCGGCAGCAGAACGATTTGGGCTCCCCGGGGTCGCTGAGCCTGGAGCACTTGCGGTATCATACAAAAAAGAACTCATTATGGAGAAAAAAGTATATGGAAACGTCACCATCGCCTTTGCAAGATAATCAGGCAGGACCCCTCTATATTGTTGGAATTGGGCCCGGATCGCCGGAAATGCTGACCCGAAGAGCAGAAGAGGTTCTCCTGGAAGCCTCAGTTATCATCGGCAATGATTTTTACCTTGATCAAATTCCCCTCCTTCTTCAAGACAAAGAGGTTATCAGGAGTCGAATGGGAAAGGAAGTTGATCGGGCACAGGAATGTATCGATCTGGCCCGCACCCGGAGTGTAGCCATGGTCTCCGGGGGAGATCCCGGAGTCTACGGAATGGCGAGTATCGTTCTTGAGGTCCTGAGTCACTCGGAAATTTCTGTCCCGGTTGAGGTAGTGCCGGGGATTACTGCTGCAACTGCAGGTGCAGCACTACTTGGATCACCGCTCTCCGGAGATTTTGCGGTTGTAAGTCTCTCAGATCTGCTCACCCCTCATGAGGTTATCAGAAAGCGGCTAGTAGCCCTTTTTTCAGTGCAGATACCAGTAGTATTGTATAATCCGAAGAGTAGAACCCGGACCGAACAACTCGGTGAGGCAATAACCCTCGCACGGGAGTATCTTCCCCCTGAAACTCCGGTGGGAATTATCCGGAACGCGTATCGCAAGGACGAATTAAAATTGATCTCCACACTGGGCACATTCGGAGATATATATGATCTCGTAGACATGCACTCAGTAGTGTTTATCGGCGGAGAAGAGACTAAAATTTGGAAGAGAGGAGAAGATGTCAAAGGAATCATCACACCCCGAGGATACCACCGGAAATATTTATATTGATATCGGTGCTGATACCGAAGAAGGATATGATATATCATCCCGATCCCGTGAGATTGCACGTAAAGCAATCGGAGATAAAACGCCGGAGGATCGAATCCGTCAGCGGTGTTCTATCGCGGTAGGAGACTTTGCCATGGCAGACCTGATGCGGTTCTCTCATGATCCTGTCTCGGCAGGACTTGCAGCGCTGAAAGCAGGAGCGCC
>NZ_JAJRBM010000280.1 GCF_028679455.1 Methanospirillum sp.
CCTCAGTCTTTCCCATGAACTTCACGATTTTTTCGCCACCAGACACGGTTGCCTATGTTGTCGAACCCTCACCCATGGAATGGTACTGAAATCAACCGAGCATATTCAGCAATGCGTTGCCTTTACCGGTGAAGTCGCTGAAGAGACCGCGAAAATCATCATTCGCGAAACGTTGATTCCATAAAATGCTTTAACGAGCGATATTTATGAATTCCAGGCATGGGCCAGGATAATAACGACGATTTGTTCAAATCTCTAAAGTAAATTCAATTATTATCTCATGACCATCTTCGAACCAAACCTGCATTGTTGACACTTTAAACCTGCGAATATTCACAGATGTGGATGAAATCGCGAGATACCTTTATTTATATGGATGTAAAGTTCCATACACGAGTACCCATCATGCAGGATGCAATTCGAACAAAAATTGACTATCAGGAGATTGCAAAATCCTTTCAAGAGATTTTACATCTTGATGGATCACCGGTAGCGGTCAAATTTATTACGAGTGAAGACCACTTGCCTGAAGGAGTAGCACATATCGGGGAAACAGTTACTCACTGTCAGATGGTGAACAAGGCAAGGAGAGAGGGTTCAATATTCTATGCTACCAAGGAGAACCATAGTTGTATGTGAGGAGCATGGTCAATGGGTCTTCGGGAGATCACCCCCACCCTGAAAACCGGTGAATTCTATTAAAAACTTGGAAAATATGACAGTTGGCCATCATGCAAGCGTACAATTGATCGGATCCCCCATGTAGAATCAGGTGCGACATATGCAACTGCCTATGCTCCGCTTGAGAAAACTCCATTTGACCCGACAATTGTTCTCATTATCACCACTCCGAAGGTAATGCTGAAACTTGCTCAAAGCAGTTTATACCATCTCGGGGGAAGAATAACCAGTAATTTTGCAGGTATTCAGTCGGTATGTGCTGATGCAACGGCTCAGGTATATCTCACCGGGGCTGTGAACTTCTCGCTTGGATGTGACGGGTCACGAAAGTACTCAGGAATCCATGAGAATGAGATGGTTATGGGTATTCCAGCCGAGATGCTTCCACTGATCATCGAGGCACTCCCGGTAGTCATGGGAGCTCCTGGCTCTTCATAATCAAATTTTATTCGTTTCAGATGTGACGATATCCTAAATCAGTGCTTCGCGCAATCAAACCAAACTGCATTCTGACAATTGAGAATAGGCACCAAAAATATTCTCCACTGAATAGTTTACACCGCATGCTTGTTAAATATTTTTAGAGAGATTGCCGAGGAGTATTGTGCCCAAAAAAATTCCGGAGAATAAACAAAAGAAGTATACCGAGTGCAATTGTAAATATAATAATTATTTTAAAAATAAATTTTTTACTTCCAGATATCAAAACTATTGTCAAGATATTTCCCTTTTCATCCCATCACCGATCAAAAAACCCATGCCTAAATAAATAATTCAGAGAGGATATATACTCAAAATCTCGAATGTGATTTGTTGATTGGGTCTCCAAGCATTGTGCCTAAGAATTTTTGTCCCCGGGTGGCAGAAAAACTTGTGGCAGAGAGAGATACCCACCTACCATATCCGGAAAACAGTTTTGCTGATGCAAAGGAGAATCCGGAGACCGGTTTGCATGTGCCGATAAGACCCAATCAGGATCTGAATGTGATAAGATAGGATTTTCGGGAGATCCTATGGCAGAAAAGTACATCTTAAACATGATAACTCAGCGTGCCGTCGAAGAAGGCATCGCTATGGAAATCGGGAAAACCTCTCCGGAATATTTCGATGCCTGTAATATCATCGAGATGAATGAGCAGGACATGAAAAAACTGGGGATATTAAAGAATACCAATGTCCGGGTCACCAGTGAGAGTGGCCAGGTCATCGTCAAGGCAGTCGTTGCCCGTCAGACAGTATACCCCGGCCTCTGCCATATCAGGCAGGGTGTCTGGGCAAACCAGGTCGTTCCACCCCGCACCCAGTCAACCGGTGCACCACAGTATAGTGGATTCCCGGTGACTGTCGAGTCTGCTCCTGAAGAAAAATTGAAGACCGCTCTTCAGCTTGTTCAGGGCGCTGTCGGTATGTGGAAGGAGGTGTAAAATGCCGAAGGTAATTGAGAATGTGGGATGCCCATACTGTGGCTGCTCCTGCGATGATGTTAGAGTCACTGTCTCTGATGACGGAAAAAAGGTCCTTGAGGTCGAAAACGTCTGCGCAATCGGAACAGAAATCTTCAAACACGGAAGTTCAGACCACCGGATCAGAAAGCCACGGCTCCGCCAGCCTGATGGCTCTATGAAGGACATCACCTATGAGGAAGCCATCGAATGGACCGCACAGCACTTGTACAAAGCAAAGAAACCCCTCATGTACGGGTTCGGCTCTACCAACTGTGAAGGCCAGGCAGCAGCAGCACGGGTCATGGAAACCGCAGGCGGTATGCTTGATAACTGTGCAACCATCTGCCACGGCCCGTCTTTCCTCGCAATATTTGATAACGGGTACCCGACCTGTACCCTCGGTGAGGTCAAGAACCGTGCAGATGTGATCGTATACTGGGGATCAAACCCTGCACATGCACACCCCCGCCACATGTCCCGGTACTCTATCTTCCCCCGTGGATTCTTCACCGGGAAAGGGCAGAAGAAACGTACCGTCATCGTGGTTGACCCCCGGTACACCGATACCGCTAACGTTGCAGATATTCACCTCCGTGTAAAACAGGGTCACGACTACGAACTCTTCGATGCATTCCGGATGGTTGTAAATGGCCATGCCGATGACCTGCCTGATGTTGTTGCAGACGTTCCAAAGGAACAAATCCTCGAAGTAGCCGAGATCATGGCAAATGCCAGGTTCGGAACAACCTTCTTCGGCATGGGTCTGACACACTCTGACGGGCGTAACCACAACATCGATATCGCGATCTCACTCACCCGTGACCTGAACAAGGTCGCCAAGTGGACGATCATGGCCATGCGTGGACATTACAATATCGCCGGTCCCGGTGTGGTCTGGTCCTGGACATTCGGATTTCCGTACTGCCTTGACCTCACCAAGAAGAACTACGCACATATGAATCCGGGTGAGACCAGCTCGGTGGACATGGCAATGCGTGATGAAGTGGATATGTTCATCAACATCGGAACCGATGCAGGAGCACACTTCCCAATTCCGGCAGTTCAGCACCTCAAGAAGCATCCTTGGGTCACCATTGATCCAAGCATCAACATGGCATCTGAGATCTCAGACCTCCACATTCCAGTCTGTATCTGTGGTGTTGATGTCGGCGGAGTTGTCTACCGGATGGACAATGTGCCAATCCAGTTCAGACAGGTCATCGACCCCCAGGGACTCCTTGATGATGAAACTCTGTTGAACAAGATCGCTGACCGCCTCGATGAACTCAATGCACAGGGGGCCTGAATATGTCTGAACTGATTATCAAGAACGGGTACGTCTTTGACCCAATCTCCGGAATCAAGGGAGACAAGGCAGATATCGCGATCAAGGACGGCAAGATTGTAGACAAGGTCTCTGCAAAGGCAAAGAGCATCGACGCGAACGGCAAGACCGTGATGGCCGGTGGTGTCGATATTCACACCCATGTGGTAGGTCCGAAAGTCAACCTCGGCCGTGAGATGAGACCTGAAGACAAACTCTTCAGAGGATCAGTACGTGGCGGGATTGTCAAGCAGGGCAAGCGTATGGAGATGGGTTTCTCAATTCCGTCAACCTGGAAGACCGGGTACTCGTATGCCCGTCTGGGATACACCTACGTCAATGAGGCAGCAATGCCCCCGCTCATGGCTCCACACGTACATGAAGAGATCAGGGACACCCCCATCATTGATATCTCCGCAATGCCAGTCTTCGGAAATAACTGGTTCTGTCTCGAATACCTCAAAAACAAGGAGATCGAGAACAACGCTGCATATATCGCATGGCTCCTGAAAGCCACCTACGGTGTTGGTATCAAGTGCGTCAACCCTGGTGGCACTGAAGCATGGGCTTGGGGAGAGAACTGTGTCAACATTCACGACCCGGTCCCGTACTTCGACATCACCCCAGCCGAGATCATCAAGGGGCTGATCGAGTCGAACGAGTACCTTGGTCTGCCACACTCCCTGCACCTGCATGGAAACAACCTCGGTAACCCGGGCAACTACACGGACACTCTCGATACGCTCAAACTTGCAGAGGGATACAAAGCCAAGAACAAGTTCGGACGTACCCAGGTCATTCATAACACTCACCTGCAGTTCCACTCTTACAAAGGTAACAGTTGGGGAACCTTCGGATCCGCAGCAAAGGAAGTCATGGATTACGTCAATAAGGCTGACAACATCACTATCGATCTTGGTTGTGTCACCCTTGATGAGACCACCACGATGACCGCAGACGGTCCGTTCGAACACCACCTCCAGTCTCTCAACCACCTGAAGTGGGCAAACTGTGATGTAGAACTCGAAACCGGTTCAGGTATCGTTCCATTTGTCTATGACAAAGACAGTGCCGTCGTCGGTATCCAGTGGGCAACCGGCCTTGAACTGGGTCTCTACGCAAAAGATATGATGAGGGTCTTTATCACGACCGACCACCCGAACGCAGGGCCGTTTACCCGGTACCCGCGTATCATCAAATGGCTCATGTCCAACAAGGCCCGTCTGGCAACACTTGACTCCATGAAAGGTAAGGCTAAAGTTATCGCCGCAACAGATCTCGCCTCTATGGACCGTGAACTCAATCTCTACGAGATCGCGATGATGACCCGTGCAGGTCCGGCCAGGGCACTGGGAATGTCCAACATGTATGGCAGCCTTGCTGCTGGTGCAGATGCAAACATTGCCATCTACGACCTTGATGCCAAGAAACTCCCAACCGATCCTGAACTGATCGAGGAAGCATTCAGCAAGACTGCCTACACCATCAAGGAAGGAGTCATTGTTGTTCAGGGTGGAGAGATCGTTGCAGAACCCCCGAACCACACGGTCTGGACTAAGGTCACCATGCCTGAAAACACTCAGGTAATGCGTGACATCAAGGAGAAGTTCACCAAGAGTTACACGGTAAATCTTGAGAACTATGCAGTATTTGACGACCACGTGTACCGCCCGCGGGCAATAGAAGTCGACGTTGCCTGAGGTGTAAAAGATGGAAACCGTAACAATGACCCTGGTACAGCACCCTGAGTTGTACCTCGAATGCTACAGTGTAACCCCTGATCTGTTTGCAGGGAAGTCCCTTGCCGAGATCGCTGATCTTCCGGCACATGAGGGAAAGATCGTCTGGAAACTTGGAGATTTCTTCAAGTTCGATGGAAAGTCCGGTGCAACGGCAGCCGAGACCAGGATCATCGTGAACGGAGACGTTCACAAGATGAAGCGGTTCGGCCAGCAGATGACCGCTGGTGAGATCCTCATCAACAGCGCTGCTGACATGTATGTCGGCTGCTGGATGCGGGGCGGAAAGATCACCGTCAAGGGCAATGCAGATGCATTCCTCGGGATCGCGATGGAAGGCGGAGAGATCACCGTGGAAGGTGACGCAACCAACCATGTCGGCAGTGCCTATCGTGGTGACTGGCGTGGTATGAGTGGTGGGCTGATCCGGGTTAAAGGAAAGGCAGGTAACGATATCGGGACCGCCATGACCGGGGGGACCATCATCATAGAAGGCGATGCATTCATCCATGTCCTGACCCATGCTGATGGTGGAACCGTCATCATCAAAGGTGATGTCGAGGGCCGTGTCGGTGGCCAGATGGTAAAAGGAGACGCCTACGTACTAGGGAAAATCCTCTACCCGCTGCCAGGATTCAAGAAGGTCGCAACCGTCGAGAAGGAATGCGATGGCCAGACCTACACCTTTGATCAGTACATCGGTGACCTGGGAGAACGAAAGGGCAAGAAGAAGGGAGAAGTTATCTATGGTAACATCTACCTTAAGGCCTAACTTCTTTTTACCAGTATTACGTGAACATTAACATACACCGGTTTTCCCCGCATTTTCATCCCAGAAAGAATGGTCTGATGACTACTGAAAAACGGAGAGGAGATACCGAATTATCCCTGAGGAACCATGATAGAAGATACCCCACTCATAAAATTACCAGAACTGCCGGTCATTGAACTTGTCGACGACCTGATCCAAGTATACAAAGAATTTATGGTGATCCGGGCAGCTCTCGAGCTCCGGCTCTTTGACTGGCTGGCAGTTCACGGTCCTGCAACGATTGAGGAGATCAGCAAAGGGACGAAGATACCAGAAGAATACATGGCTGCTCTCATGGGCATGCTCTTCTATCTTGATATTGTCCG
>NZ_JAJRBM010000281.1 GCF_028679455.1 Methanospirillum sp.
CATTCTCACTCGACGTCTTCTTCAGGAGCCTGATGAGTTCGGTGAGGCGCGGATTGGACTTATCATATCTTTTGCTCATGATCCGTTACCCCCTGATTTCGCTGAGCGCTTCGAGGAGTCCATCTGATTGATTTTTCAGAAACAGCAGCCCCTGGTTTAGGATCTCTACGGCTGGGAGTGAACCATCACCCTCCATCGAGAAGATGAACTTTTTATCATCCATTTTGATATGGATGGCCGGTTCTTCTCCGATCCCACTGTTCAGACAGGCCTGTTCACAGAGCCGGCAGAGCGAACACTGAGCGTCTCCACCCTCCTTCACGGTGATCTTGCCGCCTTTCACTTCCAGGATATTCTTGGGACAGACCTCTACACACAATCCACACCCGTCACATGTATTTTCCGGGTTGATGATCGGATAGTTCTTGTATCCGCAGACCGTGACCGGCTGCCACTTTGCATGCTCAAAGCCACGGTTCAAAATTGCATATACTTCTAGTACGACCTTCTGGTTCTTCTCGAGTTTTACAATCGGGACATCCCCGACTGCCGGATGAACTGCCGGATCCTGTGAGATGAGATCTTCGGAGAGAACCATTCTCGGCCCTTCCACACTCATCGTCAGAGTAACCGTGCACAGGGAACAGCCCTTCCCATCACAGGAGCACTGATCCCGGGGTACATAACTCTTCAGGTCTGTGGTGAGTGGAATCAGTCCGATCCGGTGTGCAAGCATCTCGTCAAAGAGGGCGCTCGTGTTGTCATAGATTTTGACATCCTCGATCGCGAAACTCATAACTTCGCTCTGCATCGCCCGACGGAGTGCATTTGCAAAAGCAATATGCGAATCACTCAGCACAAACGAGGTGCTGTTGTCCTCAAGGCTGCTGAATTCGATCTTCATCAGACCCGACGACCTCTCTTCCCGCCTTTTGCTCTGCAGGAGTCGTGTGGTACTGGCGTGACATCTTCAATGATACCGATACGGACACCGGCACGGGCGAGGGCTCTGATTGCTGCCTGGGCACCCGGCCCTGGTGAGCGTTGCTTTCCGCGTCCTGGTGCACGAACCTTCACATGAAGACCGACTAGTCCTTTTTCCTTTGCTGCCTGGGCAACATTCTGTGCCATCTGCATGGCAGCGTACGGAGAACTTTCATTCCGGGCCTGCTTTACGACCATTCCACCACTACTCTTGGTGATCGTTTCAGCGCCGGTCTGATCGGTGACGGTGATGATGGTATTGTTAAAGGAGGCATAGATATGTGCCACTCCCCACTTTTCCTTCCCTTCAGCCATAGTTATCTCCCTACCTTGGCGATACGCTGTCTCTCTCCGTGAATATCACTGACCAGCGGGGAAGAACCTGCATACGAGATCTGTTCCTGTTCAGCTGCGCTGACAGTATATCCCGGAATGGTGACCCTTCTTCCGTTGATGGCAATGTGTCCATGGGTAATGAACTGGCGTGCCTGTTTTGGTGAGCGTGCAAATCCGTGGCGATAGACCTGACTCTGAAGTCTGCGATCAAGCTGCTGCTCAACACGGACTGAGAGCACATCATCAATGCCTGCATTTTCTCCAAGGATGCCAACGCGCTGTAAGTGACCGATAAGTTCGGACTTTTTGCGCTCGATGAGTTCCTGAACTGCACCACCAGACTGCAGTGCAATGATCTCACGGGCAGCCTTGCGGTATCGGCGGAGCGCACCCTTGGCGATCCAGACTTCCCGCTTGTTACGCAGACCATACTCAATTACCAGTCTGGTCTCTTCCTCAATACGGGAGAGCTCAAACGGGCGCTTGGGAGTCTGGTACTGTTTATGGTTCTTTCCTGGATATCCCATGATTCACCCTCACTCTTTCTTTCTCTTCACACCAACGATGAGGCCGGTTCTGCCGGTCGACTTGGTGCGCTGACCACGGACCTTCTGTCCGGTTTCGTGTCTTATACCACGATATGCACGTATCTTCTTGAGAATGTTGATATCGTCCTCGTTGATGAGAGCGAGATCAGTTCCAATGATGTGCTTGGGAACACCGGTGTAGACATCCTTTGGCCTGTTGGTCATCCAGACTGGAATTCGCTCTGAATAGTTGTTGACAACTTCACGAATCCGGTCAACAGATGCCTCATCAAGTTTTCCCATAAGTTCGTGCTTGGGGACCTCAGCCGCCCTCGCAATGATCTGGGCGGCATGTCTGCCAACCCCTTTGATACCGGTCAGTGCAACAATCACTGATTTAGTACCGTCGAGGTCAGTGTTGAGAACCCTGACGAAATAATTAATCTCCTGATCTTCCTGAGCCATGCAATGCCTCGCTTTATGAGAAAGCGCCTGCGTGTCAAGCGTTGAGGGAGGGATTTGAACCCCCGAGTCCCAAGGGACACAGGGTTAGCAACCCTGCGCCATACCTGGCTTGGCTACCTCAACAATCAAATTCGCATCTGTGTAGACACTCGCAACAGAGATTCTGTTGCTACAGGAATTGTGCTTACCAATGTGGTGGTGATTCGGATATAAGAGTTATGATGTTCCGGACCAGATCTGCAGGAAATAATTGGTGGATTATGCATTATTCCGATTTTTTTGCCGCACGAACAGCCTCAGATCCAATGAGCGCAGAGGTAACCAGCGGAAGTGCAATGGTAGCATCACAAAAACACTGAACCTTACTGCAGGTGCATGACTCCTTCCCCCATGATATTGCCTCTTCAAAGGTACAGCCTGAAAGCCCGCCAAAGTGCGGAGTGTCAGTCGTATACTGGATCGCATAGTCATGACCACTACAATGGCTCTTGTGAATCGATGCGATTACCTGAGTCTGCTGGATAAAGTTCTTCGGGACCCCGCCGCCAATATAAACAACGCCTGTTTTCCGGGTTTTTTCTACGAGGGCGGTGATCTCGTCTGCATCCCTGATCTGATCTACGATAATGGAATTCCCCTGTCTTCTGGCAATCACCAGACCGATCCCAATTGAGGAGTCACAGAGTGCAGGGATAAAGATAGGAACATTATGCATCACACAGGTTGCAGTGAGTGATCTTCCCTGTGGATAGGTTTCAATCAGCCATTGACCCAGTTTTTTTATAAATGAGGCTGAAGACCCTTCAAACCCCTGGCAAGTGCGTGAAAACTGTGCAATTATATTATCCACTTCTCTGAACTGTTCTTCGTACGCAAACACATCATAGATCCGATCGATCCCCTGTTCGAACAACTGGGTATCATCCGCGTGATGGTACCCGATATAATGCCTGACTCCGCAGTGTTCACAGATATCATGAAAGATGTTTGCGCCTGTTGAAACAATGGCGTCCACATATCTCCGGTTCACCAGCTCGATAAGACACTCCTGCATCCCGGCCGGGATCATCGCTCCCGATAAGCCGAGCAGAATACTCACCTGCGGATCCTCTATCATAGTACGCCATACGGTCACCGATTCACCAAGTTTTCTCCCCTGAAACCCGGTCCTGCTCATGGCATCTAAAAGAGCGGCAACATCAGAGACAGGTTTTACCGGCGTCGTCGGATCCAGCATCATCGATACCCGTTGGGAATATGCGGATATAAGCGTGTAGATCTGCTGAAAAAAAGGGGTCAGAGTGCCTGGATGAGTGACTGACGCGTCACGATACCGACAACTTTTCCGTTCTCGGTAACCGGCACACTGCTGAAGTTCTTCGTGCGCATGAGATCAATCACCTTGCTTACCGGTGTTCCCACCTCAACGCTCTTTACTGATGCAGTCATGATGTCCTGCACGAGGATGTTGCGGACCTGGTGTTCCTGATGACGGTCATCAACCGACTCACGGAACTTCAGAACAGCAACAGCGACATCTGTTTCAGAGACAATACCTGCCATCTTCCCGTCATTCATAACGACAAACCGGGAGATCTTCTCATCGATCATCTTCCTGCGGAGGTGAACCATCCGCTCGCCTGCTTCGATAAACTGGGCTCGTTCCATTACTGATGCCAGATCGCCTTCAGGAGCCATCTTTCCCAGAATATCACTTGAATTTACCTGACCGATAAGCCGGTTCTCAGTGTCGTAGACAACTGCAAGTTTATACCGTTCCTGCAGGAGCGGAATCAGCACATCTACCTCCTGATCATCATAGATGAAGGTGAAATCATCGTCAATGGTGTTGGATACGTGGATTGCTGTCGGTGAGACCTCTGAACTGTGCTTGGCGCCGATCTTTTCAACGATTTTATGACGTGAGATCGTACCGACTACTTCATCATTGTGCAAAACAATGAGGGGGTCAATGCCTACGTCGAGCATTTTATCCAGTGCCTCGGTTACGGGGATTGATTTTGCAACCGTCACCGGTTTTGACATAACATCTCTGACAAGTATAGTATTGGTCATAGAACCACTTCTCCTATGATATCATCTCTGGTAATTATTCCTTTTAGTCCCTGTTCATTCGTGATTATAAGGCTGGTAATATGTTTTTCAGCCATTGCACGAATCACATCCCCAGTCCGCGCTGTTTCTTCTATCGTGAAAACCGGTGCATGCATAATATCACCAGCAAGGAGTTTTGCGGGCATGTCACGCCCCTCCTGTGCAAAGGTGAGATCACTCTCCGAGATGATCCCACTCACGGACCCGTCATCACCGGTAACCACAACTGTTCCACAACCAGACTGCATCAGATCGATCACCCGATCGACTGAATGTTCACGTGTCACCTGATATACATCATGCATCACCCCGTTTACTGGTCGATCAAAGCCCGCCACAAGCGGAGATCTCATCATATCTGACTTGGTCACCATCCCGAGAATCATCCCCTGATCCACAACCGGAAGGCCTGAGATCTGATGAGTAACCATCAGAACCAGTGCATCGTGGATGCTGCTGCCAGGAGATATGGTGATAATGTCAGGGGTCATCACGGAAGAGACCGGTTCGTTATCAGAAGATCTCCGACGCCAGGCTGGATCACTGCTTTTGAGCCGGTACCCAATGTCTTTCCTGGTGATGATCCCTGTCATGATCTGACCATCCATTACCAGCACCCGCGATATCCGGTGCTTGAGCATCAGGTTCCGGGCATATGAGATGGTGTCCTCCGGACGGCATGCCCGCACCGGGGAGCTCATCAGATCAGAAATCAGCATATATCACCGTCCGTTCTGTTCCTGAGTCGCAAGTGCCCTGACTAGATCAAACTCAGTGACAAGTCCGGTGAGCCTGCTGTTCTCGATTACCGGGAGCGCGCCCACTCCTTTTGCAAGCATCTGACGGGCAGCTTCAGTGAGGGTCTGATGAGGTTCTATCGTGTACAGATTTCCATTGACAAGGTTCCTGACCGGCTGCGCCATAACTTCCGCAACATGACCGGTGACCAGGCTCTCAAAGATTTTTCCTGAACCAATGTACCGCACAATGTCGGTTGCGGTGATGATCCCATAGAGCACATCATTTTTGACGATCGGCAATCGTCTGAACTGATGACTGGTCATGACCTTGGTTACCATGGAGAGCGGACAGTCCGGCTCCTGCACCAGAAGTGATGAGGTCATCACATCACTGACTCGCAATGAACTGTAAGTCCGGCAGAGCACCTTGAGGATATCACGCTCTGTGACGATTCCGGTGAGTACCCCTTCTTCATCAATAAGGGGGATTCCTCCGATTCGATCCTTTAGAATAATCTGGATCGCTTCAGACAGACTGGCATCAGGGGGGAGAGTTCTGACCTCCGGTTTCATGATCTTGCTGACACTCTCATTGATCGCAGCAAGGAAATTTCCCTCATGTTTTACATTAATCAGGTTGAACTTCTCACCACCACCAAGAAAGTCCACCACATCCCTGGCCGTCAGAATCCCTTTAAGCCGATGAGTCCCGGGATCAACGATCGGAAGACGACGGACACCCCATTCGGTGAGGGTCTCGATCGCACCGAAGATCCGCATGGTCTGTGGAGCTGATATCACCTGCCGGGTAGCAATTGAAAATACTGTTCCTAGATCGTTATCATGTCTGGTGTGCATAATGGGTCTGATAATTGAGAATATATGATCACAAATCCATCCACCTGAACCTGAAAATCAGGTCCGGTTTTATGGAAAACCGAAAGGGGTAGGATTGTACCGGTCAGAGGCGGTCTTCTTCCATACAGAAGGAGCAGATGAAAGAACCATCAATATTTTTCAGGTCATCTGACATTCTGCCACATCTGCTACACATTCCTGACGAGAGATCTTTCGCCTGGTTTATAACAACCAGTTCGCTCATGAGTTCGTTGATCTCTGTCGAAACCGCCACAATGTCCCGTACGCTCACAATCCCGATGACAATCCCTTTCTCATTGACAATTGGCAGACGGCGAACACGGTTCTTAATCATCTCATGAGCCGCTTCCTCTACCGTTTTGTCACCATGAATCGTAATGAGGGGAGACGTCATGATATCATTGACATAAACCTCACTCGGCTTGATGTCTTTAGCAACAACTTTACAGTTTAAATCCTGTTCAGTCACGATCCCGACGGCAACATTATCCCTGAGTACAATACAACTGCCGGAGGGATCTTTGTTGCACATCTTTCGTGCTGCATCTGCAACCGTTGCTCTATAATCGATGGTCTTCGGGTTCCTTCGCATGATATCCCGCACGGCGACCGTAGTGTCGAGCTGGATCTTTTCATTTGCATACGTCATGGCTTTCACCTCTGTGATACCCGGGCAGATGCATCCATTCAGTTAATCATCCGGCTTCGATATTAATCCATCGGTCCCAAAATTGTTCAGAACGATAAGATCGGAGATTACTGGTGAGATAACAACAATAATAATCCTCCCTGATCATATCCATATTAACAGAACTCCGGATTTGCGGGAGATAATGCCGCTTCTGCCGGTCAGGACGATGAATATGGGA
Organism: Methanospirillum sp.; assembly: GCF_028679455.1. Classification (GTDB taxonomy): domain Archaea; phylum Halobacteriota; class Methanomicrobia; order Methanomicrobiales; family Methanospirillaceae; genus Methanospirillum. The sequence continues at coordinate 6,916 of NZ_JAJRBM010000281.1, forward strand.
CTGAGTCAGACCTTCTCCAAAATCCTTGCAAACCTCTTCCAGAAAAAAACCTCACGGATCGGAATTTATGGACCACCTAATGCAGGAAAAACCACCCTGGCAAACCGTATTGCCAGGGAATGGTCAACCGGCCAGGAAGGGATGGTCAGTGAGATTCCCCACGAGACCAGAAGGGCGCTCCGCTCTGAAAATATTACCATAACCGGAGCAAACGGGAAATCAATTACCATTGATATCGTGGATACTCCGGGTGTTACCACAAAGATCGATTATAACGAGTTCATCGAATACGGGATTGCCAGGGATGAAGCGATTGACCGGGCACGGGAGGCAACAGAGGGTGTTGCAGAAGCCATGCACTGGCTCAGAGAAGATATCGATGGTGTCATCTACATGATCGATGCAACCGCAGATCCCTTTGCCCAGGTGAATATCATGATGGTCGGTATTATCGAGAGCAGAAAACTTCCGGTGGTAATAGCGGCAAATAAGACCGATCTGCCTGATGCCTCACCACAACGGATCAGAACTGCCTTTCCCCAGCATCCGGTGGTTCCAATATCATGTCTGACCGGCACAAAAGTGGAAGAGCTCTATGAAGAAATGATCCGGACCTTCAGGTGATGAGAATGCAGGGAGTACAAATCGATCTGATATCTGCAGAACGGCTCGTGCGGATGCCTTCCATGGAGAAGATCCGTCTGATACTTGATCTTGTAAGAGAAGGAACTATCGTAATCCTTGAAACAGGCCTCTCACCAGAAGAACAGAGTTCACTAATCGAGATGACCATGCAGGAGATTTTACCGGATGGGTTTTCCGGAATAGAGATCGAATCATACCCTTCAAAACAGAAGAGTGGCATGTTCTCCCGTCTGATGCGGGGTGATGATGAGTACCGCCGCCTGACTGTCATCGGGCCAGCAAATCAACTCAAAATGATCCGGCGTGATCGTGACTTAATCAGCGCTTGGATCTCATCCCGGTGATCATGCCACATATCTGTCTCAGGTGCAAAACCCGTCTTGAACCAGCACCAGGATTAGCTCCCAGGTGTCCTTCCTGCGGGGGAACAAAATTTGCATTTGAGTCTGCAAGAAAAGAAGAAACTGGCAGATCAACAGTAGAACCAGAGCCTTCAACCGGAGTACCTGAAGTTCAGGAGAGTGGGAAAGTCCCGGCAACCCCCACCTGCGACAATAAAAAGCCTGTACCTGGTGATGAAGAACCCCTGACCACTGAATCGGTTGAGAGCATCAGAATCATAG
>NZ_JAJRBM010000282.1 GCF_028679455.1 Methanospirillum sp.
GAATCTCGGTATTTGGGAGTGTTGAAAGGAACTCAATTGCCTTGAGATCAGTTGCCCCGATATACGAGGTAGTGATGACTCGAAGATGTCCATGTTTGCTGAAGTTGGAGAGTTCGTCCATCAATAATCTGATACCACTCCATTTGATGAACGATACGAGCATATCAATCCGATCTGCAGATGCTATCTCTGCTTTGAGCTCCTGAAGTAAACTTGGTTCATTATGTGATCCGGTGAAGAGGCTACTTTGAGAGAGAGAGGATATTGGACGAAGAGATGAAGAGGGCCTTCTATCATCTCCTCTTAAATCAGTTACCGATAGGAGAATTTCTCCTTCAGGAGATACTTGGCACTTATTTAGGGATTCTTCTCCAGTCCAGATAGATAAATGATTGATGATCTCATTACAGCGATCAATCTGATCCTTTACCGGTTCGTGTTTTTCTTCTAATATGGACAGGGATTTTTTAACCACAGGAGCAAGATAATGGGAAAGGAGAGCGGGAACATCTTCAGATTCATGGATGGAGATGGTATCATATTGTTGATCAGTACTTTTCAGATTCTGCAAATACTGATTTATGACCTGCTCATACAGGCCTTGAGGCAAACTCTTCATGGTTTAAGAGAGACTTGAAGGCGCAATTTGCTCATTATTTGAAAAGTATTCTCATCTTCTTGCAACGATTATATCCACCTGTTGTAATAATGAGATGATGCTGTTGAGAGTATTATGGATTTTTAAATGAATCGGCAATCCTAAACCCCCAGAAGATCACATCTATCTCATAACATATGACCTCCCGGCTCCTCGATGAATACCATATTCTGAATACGATCATCGAACAGGATAAACGGGTCTCCTCTTTCAAATACGCCCTACTCAGGGGAACTATCGAGATATGCCAGCAGTACGCCCACCTGGAGGAAGAAACCGAAGGCCGGGTCTGGTATCCGCTCGGTCTTCTGGTTGAGAAATGGATATTCTACTATTACCCCATCTTTGAATCTGAATCTTTCATCCCCCAGTTAAACGGAGAGAAAAGACTGGAGCAGGACAGTAAAAATATCTCCTTCCGTAAACCCCTTTCAGAAATCATCGAATATTATCGGACCAGAGGAGGAATCTCTGTATTTTTTTCTGATTACCGGAAAGGAAATATCCCTGATAACCTCCAGGAGACCATGAGGGATCTCATCCGAAAAACCAGATGGGCAATTATTGACGGGCCATTCCAGCACCTGGGCCACTCACAGTATGATTCATATTACTCGGTCTTTGACTGGGACCGGGATAGGCTTTTTTTGCCAAAAACGCCGATCTCCCCTGAATACCTAATCTCATACTGCGGGAAATATTCGGTATCACCGGACCTTGCACTTCTTTTCAAGTATTTTGGCAGTTTCATTCTGGGAGAAGGCTCTATCCTGAATAAATGGGCAGAGTTCACTACCCAGATTGGGAAAGCACAGGGATTGTCTATCACCAGAGAACAGATGCTCAATATTCTCGGTACCGGCCCGGATACAGAGCGTGAACAGATCCAGCGGGTGACTAGGATATATGATACTCTGATCAGTAACCAGGGATTTATCCCCTGTGTGTGGTCCGGACATCCACTGAAGACCTGGGGAGATATCAACATCGATCATATGCTTCCTTTTTCTCTCTGGAAAAATAATGACCTCTGGAACCTGATGCCAGCTAAGACCAGTGTCAATGCACAAAAGAGTGATAAGATTCCTTCCCCTGACTTCATCACCAGCAGGCAGGATGTGATTTGTAGATATTGGGAAACCTTGGAAAGTGCCTATCCTGATACTTTTCAGCAGGAGATCGTGTCATCGCTCACCGGGAAACGATCAACAGCACATCAGGACTGGATCCAGCCAGCTTTCTTTGGTCTCCTGGAAAAGAGTCGTTATCTTATCGATGTCAGGGGGTATGCTGCATGGGCCCTGTGACCTGTCCTTTCTGTAATTACGGACCGGATGATATTGTCCTGGAGAATGAATTTGCATATGCCCGGTTAGATAAATACCCGGTCTCTCCCGGCCACCTGCTCATCATTCCCATACGACATATCCCTTCACTGTTTGAGGCAACAACCGGGGAACTCACCGCCTTCTGGGAGCTGATCTCCAGGGCAAAGCAGGTTCTTAATGAGAGATATTCACCGGATGGATTCAACATCGGGATCAATGATGGTGAATCAGCTGGTCAGACAATCATGCATCTGCATATCCATATCATCCCCCGGTATCGGGGAGATATGGATGATCCACGGGGAGGAGTGAGAGGAGTTATTCCGGAAAAGCAGAGGTATTGATCATTAATATGAAAGGGATGGACGTTTAATTGAGTAATATAAACTCACATAAATATCGATTCGGTGATATTTTCCGATTCGATATCAGGTTCTTTTGTCAGACATCATGATTGAAATATATTAAAACCCGGCCATCATAGATGAATGAATTCAATATTTAGTACCTGATACCGATACGGCGAACCTCTCTGAAAAATTCGGCAGACATATGTCTGACAAAAAAATTAGTTTATATAAGGTTCCTCTCGAATCGATGACCTTTCCCTCCCTCCGGTATCGGATCAGATATCAACTCCCCTCCAATCTGAAAAAAATCTTCAATCAGATCTATTTCATTTTCACCCCGTTTTCTTTAATCTCTTATAATCCTCGATCCATTCTCTACCCAATGCGTAACCGCAATAATCTGCTTAAAAATATCCTCCCAATGCCTTTACCATCATTCAGGCCTCTCATCCTGAGTTCCACAAGGACCTGACAGATATCCCGGTTCGCTACCCGACCGGCGGATCACTTACATCAATAATCATCCATTCGTGCCTCTTCTGAGGTTAAAAGAGGCGCATCAAGACCGGTTGGATCACCTGGTGATATCATCACTTTCTGATCTTCTGTCCACTATTGAATAAGAGATCGATCTGTGATTCTCTTCATTGAACATCATCTTTCTGATTTGATGAGAGCTGATTTGATCAGATGTTGAAATTCAATGAGGGGTACAAATGAGGTAACTGAAGTTGGGTCTGTCATGCTCATTATCATAGATTTAATCCGGACGACTGGAGTTTAATGGAAAGGTGGATTGTTTCTTAACTCGGTAAATGCTCCGACATCTTTAACTTTCAGTACTGATGTGAGTACTATTATTGCAACAACCGCAATCAACACCGCGATGGGTGGGACTCCATCACATGACAGTTATGAGGATTCGTTAAAAATTCCACTCTGAAATGTCACAACAGCAACGGTGAGAATTTCATTGTCACCTTCAACCGTGACAGTGGTACCGTCTCCAGTTACGAGGTTGACAACATCCTGACCGGCATCGAGTCATGGGCTGAAACTGTGGCACTCCTGGCATAGATCTCTCTAATTTTTCATCATTCTAGGCTGATGAAGATGACGAAGTTTCTCATAATTGTTGGGATCGTTTGTCTTGCCCTTGCGGGCTGGATGTCGGCAGATCTGATCACATTTTCGATCTCGGTTGATGGATTCAGTTGGATCAAATCTTCTGCGACCTGAGGCCGGTCATATTCTGGCCTCATGTTTACAACCTACCCGTCAACCATAACCCGTTCTATTGACTATTCAAAAGCTCTTAATACACAGACGCGGATTTCATCAACCGGTCCGAATCCGTTAACCGGTCACAGGAAGAGTAGGTAGTAGCAGCGGGCAGGATGAATGTATCCGGGTATGTAGAGTATTGAGGTGAATCATAGTGGGTAAATCTTCCCTTACATCCGACCTTCTCCCCCCTGAACAGGTTATCAGTATTTTTAACACACAGTCCTTTCGAGTTGATCCTCAAATATAGGAAACGAGTAAACGGTTCAAAGATACAAAAAGATGAATTATGGTTGAAATAGGTAAATATGGGCCAATAAATCTCGACCCCATATCCTGTCGCTATTCCTGTTTTGTTATGAATATTATATAAATACCGTCTCAACAGAACTGATCAATAGCGACCCCTTGTTAAAACGCTAATTCTTGAGTAAACCAAATTTAACGTGAAATATGGGCGTATTTTTTATCTGTAGATCTGTCTCAAATATGCCCTGATCAAATTACCTTTAAAACTAAAAAAAAAGCCCTCACAGCGATTTTTGAAACTGGATGACAACCTGAAACAACAGGTCGACATAGGTACAACAAATTATCGGTCGAAGACCGTTCAAATATATGCTGATATGGGGATTTGAACCCCAGTCGAAGGAGTGAGAGTCCCACATGATTGACCGAACTACACTATATCAGCAGGTGCCTTTATATTTTTGAGCGTGATCCATATGAATATGTCGCTCTTTCAATATGGTCACCACCACAAGTATATGAGCACGTTCTTCATAATTAATAAGGGCATATGGCAGGAATTGAGGATCAAATAAAAGAGATAGAGGACGAGATCCAGAAAACTGTCTATAATAAGGCTACTTCAAAGCACATCGGCCGCCTGAAAGCAAAGCTTGCAAAGATGAAAGAGGATGCCGTCAACCGTGCGATGAAAGCCGGTGGTGGCGGCGAGGGGTACTCAGTCAAGAAATCAGGAGACGCTACCGTTGTCCTCGTAGGATTCCCATCAACGGGTAAATCCACCCTCCTGAATCAACTCACCGGTGCAGAGAGTGAGACCGGATCTTATGCCTTTACCACCCTCACAGTCGTTCCCGGGGCATTAGAGCACAAAGGAGCAAAGATACAACTCCTGGATATTCCCGGACTCATTGCTGGAGCAGCGATGGGAAAAGGGCGCGGGAAAGAGGTCATTGCGGTTGTAAGAACTGCTGA
>NZ_JAJRBM010000283.1 GCF_028679455.1 Methanospirillum sp.
CTCTTTGTTATCGTTGCGTTAAACGAAGAGCCGTTATCAGACATAACAAAAGTAAATCCGCCGATCTCAATCCAGTTTCCGTTATACGTAATGCCATCCGCCGATACTATCCCGGATAGGTTTGAGGCTTCGTCATTTACACCTGCAAGCGGTTCATTTGTCCCGGTCAGTAATGTCCCTGCTTGTGTGAGGTTATATGTTTTGTTCAGTGAAGCCCAGTTGCCAGTCCAGGGATTAGCGGAATCAACTATTTCCCCAACCCTTTTTGCAGTACCGGAATAAATGGACGGTTCAGTCATGGGGCCTTGCGGATCGGCTGTTCCATTAATGGTAAATGACATCATATCATCTGATAATGTGTAGGTATTTATTCCGGTTTCAATCCACACACCAGAATAGGTCTTCCCATCATCTGATATATTCCCCTCAAGCCGACCAGGGTCTAATTGTATCAAATCGGTTGGCACATATTCTCCCGTAATCCCCGACTGATTGTGCATAATGTAAACCGTATAATCAGGAGTTGACCATGTACCGTTCCATACATATTCAGTGTTTTTCTCCGATCCGGTATTATTTTCAGCATACGCGGTGCATACCACGAATACGCTCAAAATCATCAGTACGTTGAATGCATGTAATAGTCTCATACCATATCACTTGTTGATGGCGATAGGTTATCGTCCGTATGGTTAAATATATCGAAAAACCCAATGAACCGGGATAGAGCATATAATCGTGATAACTCGTGTACTGCGACAATTAATACGATCTCCATCGTAACCAGGTCTTGATCTGATCTGTATTTCCTATTTAGAACTCTTCGATACGATTATCATACAGAAAATTTATTATATTGTATGACCCTCAGTGGAACAAAATTTATTTCGTTTCTGATAGTTGTTTTAATATTATCCCTTTATGGCTGTTCTTTAGTATCCGCTTTTATTTTAAGTGGAACATACGTCGTTGATAACACGACGGCTGTGAATTCAAGTGAATCCTATCGCTCAAACACCGATGACCTATCAGCTGTGTATGTCACCAATTATGGAAACCTTTCCCTAAGTAATTGCTCTTTATATACCACCGGAAATACCTCATCTCAGGAAAATAGCAGTTTTTATGGTCTTAACGGAGGCCTGGTTGCAAACAATGGCAGTCATGTGACTATGATGGGAGGGTCAATAACGACCACCGGAACCGGAGCAAATGCTGCAATTCCAACAGGATCTGGCACCTCAATATCACTTTCCAATGTTTCAATTTCAGCATCAGGCAATGGCGGGCATGGGGTAATGGCAACACTTGGTGCTACACTTTCTCTATCGTATGTTTCCATCGTAACGTCGGGGACCAATGCAGCACCTCTTGCAACTGACAGAGGCGGAGGTATTGTACAGGTTACCGGGGGTACAGTCTCCTCCTCAGGCGCCGACTCACCGGGAATATACTCAACTGGTACAATTATGGTCACCGGAGGTTCTGTGAATGCTGACGGTTCACAAGCCTGTGTTATTGAGGGAGGAAACCTGGCAAGCCTTACCGATTCTACATTAACCGGCGGTGTTGACGATTATGGTGGTGTTATGATCTATCAGAGTACCTCCGGAGATGCAGATGTTGGAATCGGATCATTTGCAATGAATGGCGGCTCATACACATCAAATGCCGGACCTGCGTTTTTCGTAACAAATACCAATGCGACAATATATCTGACCAATGTCAATACCACGATCAATTCAGGTACCCTGGTTCGGGCAGCAGGTACATCAAGATGGGGAACTGTTGGAAATAATGGAGGAAATGTAATTTTAATTTCGGAGAATGAACACCTGAATGGCTCATTGACAACAGATGCCATCAGTTCAATCACTACACATCTTCTCAACAGTTCTGTCCTTACAGGATCGATAAACACCTCGTCACTCAGACTTTCATCCGACAGTTACTGGAATGTCTCCGGCACTTCGAATTTGACATACCTGCTTGACGCTGATTGCATTTCTGATACATCTATAACAAATATTATTGGTAATGGGTTTACGGTAACCTATGATCCAAATCTATCTACTAATTCCTACCTTGCAAATAAAACATATTCACTTCAAAACGGAGGATTACTAACTCCCAAAGGTATCAATTCGACAGACTATTTTGTTATCAATGCGTCTGCCGGAAGTGGCGGAACGATCAGTCCGAGCGGGCTGATTCAGGTCACTAAAGGTTTGAATCAGACGTTTAATATCAGTTCTAATCTTGGGATGCTCATCGATGATGTAACGGTTGATGGAGAAAGTCAGGGAGCGGTACACAGTTATACCTTCCCCAATGTTTCATCCAATCATTCGATCAATGCATCGTTCAGAGTGAATTATCCGTCATATTTCATTAATGCAACAGCAGGAACCGGAGGCAACATCAGTCCTTCCGGCCTTGTCCGTGTGTACAAAGATAATAACCAGTCCTTTGAGATCACTGCTGACACCAATTATGCAATCGCTGATATCCTCATAAACAATACTACCAGTCTTGGCCCTCAGGACTCCCCGTTTGTGTATACATTTAATTCAGTACTTGCTAATCAGACGATAGTAGCGACATTTGAAGAAAAATCATACTACATCAATGCGTCTGCCGGAGGTGGTGGATCGATCAGTCCAAACGGGTTGATCCAGGTCATTAAAGGTTCGAATCAGACGTTTAATATCAGTTCTAATCTTGGGATGCTCATCGATGATGTAACGGTTGATGGAGAAAGTCAGGGAGCGGTACACAGTTATACCTTCCCTAATGTCACCTCCAATCATTCGATTTATGCATCGTTCAGAGTGAATTATCCGTCATATTTCATTAATGCAACAACCGGACCCGGAGGCAACATCAGTCCTTCCGGCCTTGTCCGTGTGTACAAAGGAAATAACCAGTCCTTTGAGATCACTGCTGACACCAATTATGCAATCGCTGATATCCTCATAAACAATACTACCAGTCTTGGTCCTCAGGACTCTCCGTTTGTGTATATATTTAATTCAGTACTCGCTAATCAGACGATAACAGCGACATTTGAAGAGGAAAAATCATACTTCATCAATGCGTCTGCCGGAGGTGGTGGATCGATCAGTCCGAACGGGTTGATTCAGGTAAGTAAAAGTTCGAATCAGACGTTTAATATCAGTTCCAATCTTGGAATGCTCATCGATGATGTAACGGTTGATGGAGAAAGTCAGGGAGCGGTACACAGTTATACCTTCCCCGATGTCACCTCCAATCATTCGATCTATGCATCATTCCGGGTAAATTATCCGTCATATATTATTACTGCAACTGCAGGAACCGGGGGCTCTATCAGTCCTTCCGGGTTCGTCCGTGTGTACAAAGGAAATAACCAGTCCTTTGAGATCACTGCTGACACCAATTATGCAATCGCTGATATCCTCATAAACAATACTACAAGTCTTGGCCCTCAGGATTCCCCGTATGTGTATACATTTAATTCAGTACTCGCTAATCAGACGATAACAGCGACATTTACGCAGGTGAATATCTATATCAACGCATCAGCCAATCAATGGAGTAACATAATCCCACGTGGAAATGTAACCTATCCACTTAATTCAAACCAGACGTTTATTACTCAGGCCATGCCCGGTTCTCTCCTGAATGATGTTCTTGTAAATAATACGTCGGTTGGTGTGATCTCATCATGGACCTTTACCAATCTCTCAGAGGAGCAGTCTATTCAAACGATTGGAAACCCGATTCCCGGACAAATTCAGGTATTTTTTAATGCCTCCCCACGGTATGGTCCAGTCCCTCTGACCGCCCAGTTTAATGATAATTCAATTGAATTCCCTACTTCATGGTACTGGCAGTTTGGTGACGGACAAAACAGCACGGAACAGGATCCCAGTCATACCTATACGACCGCAGGATCCTACACCGTCTCCTTACGGGCAACAAATAACCAGACTGGTGGTGTGGGAACGTGGAATAAATTCATCACCGTTACAGATGGGGTCGTTCCTGAGCCGACTCCCACACCAGTTCCCGGTGAAATAACAGCGGACTTTACGGCTACACCGGTATCAGGTACTGCACCTGTATCTGTGCAGTTCACAGACCAGAGCACCGGAAATCCCGTTTCATGGATATGGTATTTTGGAGATGGATCTTCTTCGACTCTGCAAAACCTGTCTCACTCATATGGTACATCAGGCACATATTCTGTGACACTGGTTGCCCAGAATGAAAAATACCAGGGTTCTATTACCAAATCTGATATCATCACGATCCGGTAATTACTCAGGTTTTCATTTTTCCGGCTCTTCGTCAGTTTCAGTGGGTAAGTTATTGTTTGGGTTCTAATCTCATTTCATGGTTGTTGGTGAAGAACTCTTTCGCTCTGCTCTTCATTTGTCATGTGATGAAATTAGTGAATGAGGCAGTCGATGAAGTAAGAAAAATAGAACAACAAAGAGACAAAATTTTAAAAAATACTCGTTACATATGGCTTAAAAATCCATCTTCCTTAACTCGAAACCAAACGAATACACTTGGAAATTTGAAAGAGATGAACCTAAAACTTTGCGGGCATATAATCTGAAATTATCTTTGTAATTGTTGTGGAGTGTGGAGGATTTGGTATCTGCTTAATTGTATTTCAAAAAATGATACATCTTGGCAACATACAGTCAATCAACTACAATTGCTAAGGTTGCTAAACCTCTCAAGGAGCATGGGAATTGTAGGATTTTTATTTTGAAGACCCTTTTCCAATGGGCTATCAAAAGGATTGAATAGCATTATACATACTCTTATAGCAATTGCCAGAGGGTGTCGCAATGAACGAAATTTTTATGACTATGATATGCCTTCGTCATGGACAGTTGAAATTTAACTCACCGGCATGAAACGACGAAGAACCCAATAAATTATCCAGAAATTAATCCTGTATCTGTCCGGTTATATTCTATTACCTAATCCTGACCGGTGAAAGAAATAAGAATTGATAGATATGCCACATGAAATGCGGAAGAGCCTTTATTTCTTGTCAGGGATCGTAACTTGCGACGGTGGCGATCCACTGACATCCTATTGTTTGCAGTGCTTTGTATTATGAATTCTCGTTATACGACCTCATAAGATTTTTTATGGACGTCTTTTCTAAATCCCGATGAGTATACTCCCATGTTTACAAACATGTACCCCCTTACACATGCCGTTGAAGGTCATCAACAAACCGTATGTGATCATGAACAGTCAAAAAAGGCGGTACTGATCGGTAGTCGTTTTAGCAACTATTGTTTATAGTGTTTAAAATTTGCTTATCCGAAGAAAAACTCACATCTATTATAAACATATTTAGATAAAAAAGGGGCTATACACTGTTCTCTATAATCTGTTGATTTAAATGAGGGAAAAGATAATAGATTCCATCCAGCCAAATTTGCTCATTGGACCTGTTCACAATATTTGCTGTAAAATTTGCCCTAATTTGTGCTTTATATAGGAGTATAAATAATTATCACCGAATTGAGACGAAACACAAAACAAAGATTTAATACTCCTTTAATGGTTATAGGGGATAGTAACTGATCTCCATGATTTTAGAAACTACGGTAAAATCTCTGAATTCTCTCGCTTTTGCAGTTGTTATGGTTCTGATTATCATGTCGTCTGGTTGCCTGCAATCCAGTACGAATGCAAGAGCGGATAATATCGCCTCTCTGAATGGTACAGGACCTATCCAGGCACATTATTCGCCAGGTGATATTACCCGTATGAGCACTACGGCGATTGAGCAGGCTAATGCCTCTTTCAATACGATCGTGAACACTCCTCCGGAGCAACGCACATTTAACAATACGGTGCTCGAATTTGACCGGGTAATTTCAGATTACCTGGATGCGGTCCAACCGCTCGCCCTAATGGGGTATGTATACCCGGATACTGAAATATCTGCAGAAGGTATGAGTGCTGAAGAAGCGAACCAGATTTTTAAAACCGCCACATATTCTCGTCGTGATCTGTACGACGCCATGACGGGGCAGGTCCCCCGAACCACAGAGGAATCCCGCCTGTACAATGTGACAATCAGGGAGTTTAAGCGCAATGGTCTTAATTTGCCGGAGGATAGGCTTTCACTGGTCAGAGCGAAGAAGGCAAACCTGAGCGGGCTCGAGTCACAATTTACAGCCAACTTAAACAATGATGATACTAAACTTGAGTTCACTGCAGAAGAATTGAGTGGTGTTCCGGCCTCGTCACTTGCCACATTTAACCAGACGACCACGGGGAACTACATCGTTACCTTGAAATACCCGGATTACCTGGCAGTGATGACATATGCAGTGAACAATGAGACACGCAAGAAAATGTATGCAGCCAACTTGAATCGTCAGGCTGACAAAAACATCGCCCTCCTGGAAGAAGCGATCGTTCTTCGTGAGAAGATTGCAAAGGAACTGGGATATAATACCTGGGCTGATTACCAGTTGGACGGGAGGATGGCAGAAAATTCCAGCTCGGTGATGGCGTTTCTTTCTTCAATGAAAGAGCCGCTGATGGAGAAAAATAAATCAGAATTGGCAGAGTTGCTCGAGATCAAAAAGAAACTTGATCCAAACGCAACAGCAATAGATCCCTGGGATATTGCATACCTCCTGGAGAAGCAACAGAAGGATCAGTATGATTATGATAAAGAAAAAGTAAGGGAGTACTTCCCCTTGGACAGCGTGCTACAAGGGATATTCTCAACCTATGGATCCTTGTTCGGGATCCAATTTGACAAGGTGAAGAGTACTCAGGTATGGTCACCGGAAGTACAGCTCTTCCGTGTAAGTAACCAATCCGATAATTCAACGATTGGGTATCTATATTTCGATCTATTTCCCAGGGAAGGGAAGTATGACCATTTTTGTGAGAATACTCTCATCAGAGGAAGAATGAAGGATGGCACGTATGCTGTCCCCGTCGTTGCGATTATCGGAAATGTACATGCTCCAAATGGCGATATTCCTTCCCTTCTTACCCCTGATGAAATAGAGACGATCTTGCATGAGACAGGCCATGCGATGCATGACATCCTTACCACAGCACCATATGGTACTCTGTCAGGGACGAATACAGAGATGGATTTCGTTGAAACGCCCTCGCAAACTCTTGAGGAATGGGCCTGGGACCCGCAGGTCCTGGAATCGCTCTCTGGTCACTATACAAACACCACCCAGAAGATTCCATCTGAACTTATCACCAAGATCATTGCCGCCAGGGACGTTGGGCTCGGGAACGAATATAGTAATATGCTAGCATATTCTCTCGAAGATATGAGATTCCATTCTGCCGAAGGGCCGGTAAATACAACCGATGTCTGGTTCCAGACCTACAAAGAGATCCTGGGAATGGAACCCCTGGCAGGGACACACCAGCCGGCCACGTTTGGCCATCTCATGGGTGCATATGATGCCGGATATTACGGGTATCTCTGGTCAAAGGTATATGCTCTGAATATCGTCAATGACTTCAAAAATGCCGGGATGACGAACCGGACCGAAGGTATGAAATTTCGACAGGAGATCCTTGCAAAAGGGAACATGGTTGACGGAAACGAAATTTTGATGAATTTCCTCGGAACAAAGCCGGGTGTGGAGGCATTATACCAGCGTCTCGGAATTACCGTGCCACAGATAACCAGCTGAATGAAATGATCTTGGCCGGTTCAAACGGTTAATGGGTATGTTTTCATCATCCCACCTAATTTCTTCGATGATCTAATGACGATATATTCCTCTGGTGCATCTTATCAGCACTAGATCTCTTGTTTCGTAACACTCGCTGCCGCCGTGTGTTCGGTAAAAATACTCGCGATGGCTTTATCATCCCTTTTAGCGCTAAGAGCGCAATCATTTCTGAATCAATCTTATCAATTTTTTTGTGAGATTAAACCTTCATATCATGTGGATTACCAACAATGACTTCCAAATATTCACATAAAAGATCGGAAATATGGACCCAGTAGTCACTTGTTGATTCACATGCAACCACTTGACATTTATTTACAAGAATCCATTCTTTTAATGCAAGGATACCTTGCATTGTTCTTTCGAATCCTTGCTGGAATTTGACACCATTAGTGTGGAGTACTGTGGCGATGATAAATCGCTTATGGATGTCTAATCCAGCAGCAATTGTGTATTCTTCTATCATAATACCCTTAATGGAAATTGGGTAGTTGATGAATTACCTAACTGGTTAATTTTGCATTCGCGATCTATGTCGCAGTCCAGCCTGCAGTAGCAATTCCGGGTTAGTTTTAGAAACGAGCTTAACATCTCTAAAATAAAAAACAACCTGCACTACCCAAAAAGAGATTGATGGATACCTATTTCCATTTTTCAGGGGTCAAGCATGAGGCAGCGCCTCATAGGGGTTTTAAATCGGCAACAGATATTCCGGTTAATACGGTCAACGCGGGTAAAAAGGAATACCGGAGAGTATCTGTTTTATTGTACGAATGTTCTGGGTATCCGTACAACCCACTGATCAGATCGATAGCGAAAAACATGAAATAATAAGGTGAGCAGACGGATATCGATGAAATATCAGATGATATCAAACGGTCCATGCTCAATTCGGAGCATTCCCGTTTCGGTTGTCAGATTTCTCCAACTCTCATCTGCGATCAAGAACCCTGATCTCCATAGATCCCGGTGAGACTCATTACTCCCTCACCGATATTTTTCTCTGCCATCCTCCCTTTGGCACCATGATCTCAAATCGTGCACCCGTACCCTGAGTACCAGTCTCCTGAATGGTTATATCAGTAAGAGAAAGAATTTCCCTGACAAGGAACATCCCAAGTCCGGTATTCTTCCCGAAACCACGCTCAAATATTTTCTCTTTTTCTTCTTCAGCGATCCCAACCCCGTTATCTTCCCATACTACGATCATGTCACTCCCGGATTCATAAGATGTGACCTGGATCTCTGTCATCCGCTGACCATGACGGATAGAATTGTCCAGGAGATTGAAAAAAACCTTATCGAGCATCGGATCAGCAAATATTGATATATTCTGTATATCGGTTTTAAGAGCGACTGAATCAGGGAGAGACAAATCCGATATCATGCTATCCAGCTGCATCCATTTCGGTTCGTGAGAACCAAGTTCCTCGTAGACTCTGGTAAACTCAATCTGTGATTGAATCTCTTTCGTAGCACGTTGGATCTTCTTATAATAGTCAGAAATAGCATTATCTCCAGACTCAACCTCTATAACCGCAAGGTATCCGAGAATAACCGAAATCTTGTTAAGAATATCGTGCCTGGTTATGCTCGTCAATAAATTAAGCTGGCGGTTTGCGTTTTTGAGTGCCTCTTCTGATTTCCTGCGCTCGGTGATATCACGGCAAATACCTAAATAATGAGTGATTTTTCCTTCGGTATTACGTATCGGTGAAGCAGTGGTAGTATGCCACTGCCATGTACCGTTTTTATGTCGTATCCGGTATTCTATCCCACTCATCTTCTCCCCGGTTATGAACACCTCTCTGACGAATTCATGACACACGGGGAGATCATCAGGATCTATAAAGAGATCATATGGTTTTCCGAGAGTTTCACTGATCTCATATCCCAGGACGTCAGTCCATTTCGGTGATACGTAGGTGAATATTCCCTCAATGGTCAGTGAGTAAATAATATCATTCGCATTCTCTACAAACGAACGAAATGTTTCTTCACTCTGTCTGAGTGCATCTTCAGCTTGTTTCCTTATACTGATATCACGGATAATCCCGACAACCCCGACACAGTGTTTCTGGGAATCAATGACCGGAGTGATAATCCCCCCGGTCCAGACTTTGGATCCATCCTTACGAAGCAATTCAATTTCTATCTCCGAGATTACAGGAGGTTCGCAG
The DNA here is from genome assembly GCF_028679455.1 of Methanospirillum sp. Taxonomy (GTDB): domain Archaea; phylum Halobacteriota; class Methanomicrobia; order Methanomicrobiales; family Methanospirillaceae; genus Methanospirillum. Next base: position 9,923 of record NZ_JAJRBM010000283.1, read on the forward strand.
TTATTCCGTAATGCTTCAATCGTCTTTTTACGACCGTCCACTATTTTTTTGCGATAACCAGGGGGATATATGTCGTTTTTTGGCATTCGTATAATTTCTTCAGGTGTATACCCCAGGAGTCCCCTGACAGAAGGAGAGATGTATGTGAGATTCATATCACCATCCGCAGTCCAGATCACATCATATAC
>NZ_JAJRBM010000284.1 GCF_028679455.1 Methanospirillum sp.
AATTTCAGTAGCATCGGGTACCGGGGTGATGCAGACTGGTTCTGCCAACGAAAAGAGGGGGACCGCAGATCTCTTTTCAGGATTCTGTGTCTCAAGAAATTCACGAACAAACCCAATCTGTACATCGAGATCACGGGCTTCACCTAGCGAGCGGGTAAGACGCCGGATCTGCTTCTCCCACGCTCGTCGCCGATCAGTTGGCAGGCACTCGGCAAAAAGCGGGAATGCTGCACGTATTCGCCGGGTCGCGACCCGGCTGCGATGAACGTATTCAATATCATCATTTCGCAGCACCCCCTGTAACTCTGCCTCCAGCTGCATCAACAGAGGCAAAAATATGTTAGTTGCATAAAGGCAGTAATCAGGATTCCGGAGAAGGCATTCAATTGGCTGCCTGCCGGTCATATAGTATTATCATGTGAGTGTGTTCCGGATTATACCTTGTGTGAACATCAGAATTCGCAGAATAGTTTCAGCCTCATGTAGAAAACCAGGTAACCTCAACAAAATATCTTAAAACAGGAGAGAAGCAGAGGGGTATTACCACCCGGGAAAGTCAAGATAGTGGATCGCTTCGAGGTGACTGAGAAAGACCTCATTCGAATCTACCAGATCAGACAGACCCGACTGATGGTGTAGAATTTCTTCGCTGACAGGCCGTGGTTCTCCGGTCAATGATGAGCGATCATACTTACAGGGAAACGCAATACAACTCATATCTTTAACCTCACTCAAACCGGATATTTTCGACAGAGCAACACTGGAGTATCAGTGCATTATGGGATCTCATCACAGGAATATGCAGCATCAATGTAGGAGGACATGTGGTGACTGATTATTCAGGAATGATATCCTGCTCACAGGTGATCCCTGTGACATCAGAATGTTGGACGAAACACCATAAAATAAAAGGATAGGATACAGGATTTCAAAGGTTGGAATGGATTTTGAAACGATATCCCTATTGCATTCCTTATCTGACCACATTAGTTCAAGTAATGGCAATTTTAGTGATGATGAGATGGTTGAGCCCGGTTCGGACACGAAGATAGATAGATCACAAAAATAAGGATTTATTAGAGTAATGAGGAGAATAAGGCACTTGTAGATTGTTGCAACTGGTTGCAACTCTATATCCAGAATGTCGAGAAATCGAATCAGTACCAGATGAACAAAAATTACAGATCACAAAAAGGTCAGGAGAGCAGAATGATGATCTGGCCAGTTGATTAAAAGAATGAAAACCACACTAGCAGGTGTCATGAGGTAAACAGGAGATGATCAGGTCAGTCAGCCTGGCAAACTGAACTTCTGGATCACCACTTTTCTGAAGATAAAAAGTTGAGCGATCAAGCAACCGGGAGATTCTTTCTCCCTTCTCTCTCCCGGTAAAGAAAATAAATGGCATCTCCGGGTACATATCCCGTACCTTCTCCCTAAACCTGATGCCATCCATCCTCACCATCCTGCAGTCAGAGAGCACAATATCATACTCACCCTGATCGAGGAGCTTCAGAGCTGCATCTCCTGCAGGAGAGATTGATACCAGAAAATTCCCATCTTTTTCAAGAATAACTTTTACAATCTCGAGGAATGAGAGATCATCATCTACATACAGTACCCGGATAGGTTTTGTCACACATCTCCCTCCCAATCTTCAGGTTCTTCATCCATCCGAATACCCTGCCAGGTCATAACCAACGATTACCTGGATTCACAAACAACAACCCTCGGAATAATATGTATCAGGATCAGACCATTTGTCCGGTGTCTGAGAAAGGCCTGATCTTGACGAGGATGTAATCCCGCATCCTGGAGGGCCTGATATCACAGATCATTCCCACGGTCACTCCTTTCTCGACTTCAACCTCTTTTAGCTGTGCCGCAAACGGATCATAAGGGAGCTTCACCCGGACCCCGTCCATCTGAACCACAACCGGGACCGGAGAAGTGACATCATGGATGTCTGGAAGTTGTTCAAGAATGACATCCATCAGCCGTGCCGGGGATATACTCATAGGATCTTTTGCAATCTCCGAACGCCTGCCATCAAGAACACGGGAGACCTCTGATACAATCTCATCCAGTTTGGCAATCTCGGGAGCTTCTTTGGTCCGGTGCATAAACCTGCCAAATTCTCCTACATAACCCGCTACCGGGGGATCGATCGCCTTCTTCAATGCATCGGTTGACGGCCCTCCGGTTACTACGATTGGGACGTGGATTCCCCGTCTGAAGGTCGGCATCTTCTGCCTGATGCAGGTCTCAAAGTTCCCAAAGAGATAGATGACGAGATCGTGCTCATTGATAATATCACGCTCTTCATCAGACAACAGACCGATCCGTTTTCCAAATCCCCGGGCTAGTCCGATCATGTTGGTCTTTGCCCCGGCAGTACGGAGATATTCAGCAACATCGCATGATGCGTGGGGAAGATGATGAATCTCCAGTGACATAGAAACAATAGCAATCTCCGTTCCAACCAGCGGAGCGAAGATGACCTCACCGGCAAGGGGTCGCGATACTGCACGGAGGGTCTCAATATCATCGCGGGGAACCAGAGCTTGGAGCACTACATCCTGGGCAATTATGTGCTTCTGGATGATATACCCCCCCATATCCTCGATCAGATCAAGGATCTCATCATGGCGGTACACCCCTCCCTTGTAGGTGATCGGAACCTGAATCATGAAGAGGCCTCCATGATGGCAAATTGTTGCTGAACAAGGGGGAGCACATCCTCCTGAAGGGTATTCTCACTGGCTACGAACCAGAATCTTCCATTCTGAAAACTCTGCTTCTTCACCTTGAAGCCTTCCGGACAGATCACCTGCATGGTATAGATCAGATCCTTAAACAGCCCTTCAGTGGGATCAGCGACGATCAGTTCCTCAATCCCCTTCTGTTCTTCAGCACTGAGATGCATCTCAATAGTAAACCGATCCGGTTGCATGATGCGATCTTTCCCAAACCGCTTCCACAATAATTCAAGGAGGGGAGCAAGATAGGTCTCATCTGCGATCGAGAGAATTACCTTCTCCCCATCATAGGTTACTCCTGAAAAATCACTGACGATGATATTCCGGGGGACGGTCCTTGTCAGTCCTACTGCGATGAAGATGGGCACTTCAGGATCGATAAAGATCCGGAGACGATCAAGGACACGAAGAATATCATGATCCGTGATCACCGTTGAGGCAATCCTGCGGTATAAATCTCCACCTGCAGGCTCCGTAGACTCTACCTGAAAATACTCCAGTGTTGGCATCCCAATCAGTTCTTCTCCACAAACCCGGATGAGAGGAGTGCAGCTCCGACCGATCCGATATACTGAGAATGATGGGGAACCACGATCTCTGTCTGGAGCAGTTCTCCCATCGCTCTGACCAGTCCCTGAATCAGCGAAGTTCCCCCTACCATGATCACCGGTTCCTTGATGTCTATCTCCTGGAGTTGCTGTTCAAAGACCTGTTCGGCCACGCTGTGACATGCAGCAGCAGCAACATCCTCTTTGCTGTGCCCCTGCGCAAGGGCATTGACCAGACTCTGCGTCCCAAAGACAATACAATAACTGTTCATCGGAACATCTCCACCCATCCCAGCCATTGCCAGGGGACCGAGTTCAGTAATGTCAACGCCAAGTCGTTTAGCGGTCATCTCAAGGAACCTGCCGCTTGCACCGGCACAGATTCCACCCATGGTAAAAGTACCGGGAATCCCGTTATTGACCGATATCGCCTTATTGTCCATTCCTCCGATATCGATCACCGTTGAAGGGCCATGTTGACA
>NZ_JAJRBM010000285.1 GCF_028679455.1 Methanospirillum sp.
ACCAATTTTTGCTCTTTTCATGCTTATTTTTACACTATTTTTTGGTTTTCGTTGGTTCCTTGGTCCTGCATTTACTACATTATTTCCCATTCTTATTTTTTACTCAATTACATTAGGATGGTATTTGGAAGTCGGTCCTAATCCTCCAGATCCGGTCTACACTCCGGCTAGTGGATCGGTTACCACATTTGGACTTATGGGAAAGAGAGTATTTCAGAATCAACCACTCTGGGGAAATCTTCCCGTAATACCTCATGTTAACCCTTTTGGCATTATTTACTATCCGGGAATCGCCGGTTTTACAGGATTTCATATTCTTTCTCTTTCTCAGGAAAACCTATCAGGTTATTTTCTTGGTTCTGCCCTGACTGTAGCAATTGGTTCAGAACCAATAGACTGGCCTTGAGCCCATGGAAGTGTAACAGATTAATCTTTCTTTTCGCATCACGGAAAACCGTGTCAATGCTTTCCCATTGGTTTCTAAGAAGTGACAAAATATTGAAGGACATTGAATCTCTAGCAATCATTCCCTATGTGGGATTTTATATCAGAGCTTCATGTCTCCCACCCTAGGGGCTCTGAGGTCTTGGCACGTAATCCCGACGGGAGTACTTAACTCTCTTCCAACAGGAGAAAAAACGGTGTTTTTTTTTTAGACCCTCGAGGGCATTGAACCTCTGAATATCATTCGTCATGAAGCTTTTCGCGGGAACAGCAACTTATACAAAATAGGATTATATTAAATACATGTGATAATATCTGTTGATATCTATGAAAGTATGGTGTTGGTATGAAAATATATGATATAGTCCTAAGCTTTGGTGTTGTCCTTTTATTGTTATTCATCTCAGTTTTGTGGGTTAGTGCATCTCCCGTACCACCTGATCGATCAGGGCCATTCCACGTCGGTTGGTACAAAATCTGGTACCGGGTGCATCCTTATGGGGTTTATAGTGCGACGATTCGTTATCCAGCAACCCGTGACGGATGGCGTACGCCTCTCGAAATCTCTCAGGCTCCTTATCCAGGTATTGTGGTGGCAAATGGATTTGCTGGTTCTGAATGGAACATTAAATGGATTCCAAAACATCTTACCTCCTATGGGTATGTAACGCTTTGTTTTACCCCACCTCATAAAATATCAGGGAATGCCACACAATGGGCATCAGGGTTCCGCGGCGGGTTTGAAACACTGCGAAGACAAAACAGCAGTCAGGTATCATCAATCCACGGCGGGTTTAATAATGAGACGCGGGGGGCGATCGGTCTTTCTATGGGTGGGGGTGGATGTGTTGAGGCGACGGGAACCCCAGGCTCGTATATCGATGCTGCAGTCGCGCTCGCTCCCCCAGGGTTGCCGTCTGTGCTATCAGCTGCACACAATATCACGATACCGACCCAATTGCAGGTTGGGACGAATGACGGTTGGGTTCCTCCAGCGAGTGTTTTGAACATGTACACCGATGCTCTCACGAATAATACAATCAAAGAGTTTCTAGCAATCACGGGCGGAAATCATATCGGGTTCATCGACGAGTTTTACGCTAGGTTCGCAGCTCGTCATGGTTTTGATAATCCTGCGAATATCACGGTGGAGCAGCAGCATAATGTCTCCCGGAGATACTTCACAGCATGGTTTCAGTACTATCTGAAGCATCTAGGAGAGTACGGCACCTACATCTTTGGGGATGACGCCCAGCATGATCTGGATACCAAGGTGCTTGCTGACCTTCGGTTCCATATCCCATAAAAGAGAGTTTGGCTGGGGAGCTATGTCTGCCCCTACATTTATACAGTGGGGACTAAATCCCGATAAGAATACCATGGGACATTGAAAATCGGCAAGCAATCCTCAATAGGGATTTTCTGCCAGATCTTCACATCTCCCACGCTTGGGTGCTCTGAAGTCTTAGCACGTAATCCCAACGGGAGCATCCCATCCAATTTGTTAGGATTATTGGTTTTTGTCTTTCAATTGTAAAAAATCACCATCGATAATCAATAATTTTACGCCCTTTTTTGTTGACGAACGATGCAGACTCAATTCATCCGAGACAACGTAGGTCATCCCTTTTTTAATAATCGACTTCTGCCCATCTTGTAGTTCACTTACAAATTCTCCCTCTAGACAATGAACTATATGGCCTTTCTTGCACCAGTGATCCGCAATATAACCGGCAGAATATTCAACGAGCCTGATACGCAACCCTGGCAATTGAAGTGTTTGCCAAAACGCAAGCCCTTTTTCCCCTGCATGTTCTGTTTTTGAAATCAAAGCCCAATCAATTACTTGATAGGGAATACCTAAAGTATTCATCGTTCCTACTCCTATTACGCTCAGCGATAAATCTGGTTCATGATATAAATTGTATTCGAAATAATTTCCGACGGCAGCATAATTTCACTTTTTTACAGGAGAAAAAGTAGACAGGATGAAAAAATGAGGGGAGCATGAGTTTACCAGTATGTTCAAACTTTATTGGTAGACAGTGGCCCTTCCTTATAAACCATATAACAAGAGGACATACCGAGCTAAATCGAATGGTTCTATGGAGTTTCTTCCTCACCTTGACGTTCCTTGCATTCCAATACAATTACAATTATCGCATAATCCATCCCTATTGTTTATACCGACACAATTTCTCATAATCGGTTTTGTTGTTCCCTCACAGTTATACCCATAACGTGAATTGTAATTCGCTTCACAGTTTCGTAGAAGAACACCGGAACTACTTAGGAGATAGCCAGAACAGTAGAATACTGTTTCATTCACATGAACATACATTCGTTTTTGGCCATTATGATTCGAAGCACAATTTTCAAAGGTAACGTTAATTTTTATTGGATTATTTTCCATGTGGAATCCCGATTCTCAACTATATTCAGA
>NZ_JAJRBM010000031.1 GCF_028679455.1 Methanospirillum sp.
CTTTAGGAGGATTTAATAATTTTATATCAATTATTGTTAAATTCATAATTAAAAGAAAAAGAGAGAAAGTAAGAATTATTAAAAAAATTAATTGATTCCGATCATCTCTTATATTATTCCATATGGTAGCAAGTAAATGAATAAAATTATGATCTAAAAAAATCAGTAAAGTTATGAATGCGATTGTTAGTAGCAAAGAAAATAATTCGTAATGCGTGTTTTCTAAATATAATTTAACTAAATCACCTATACCCATAAAAGCTCAATAATGATTAAAGTAGATAAACTCTTTTTTATAATCATTAACTTATTATACTGAATAAAGATTAAAAATATTTTATTCATTTCAAATTATATTTTTTTGTAAAAATTTACAGATCTAATCATTTAAGGCAAATATTTAAGAATGCAAGAGGATTATTAAGATAAATTTTTTTAGTTATTATAACGTTAGATTTTAATTAATTAACCCAGCTATTTCGTTTAAATTTAAACCATTTAGATCAACTTGAAGCGCGGCAATACATTCTCGCTTTCTCAAAAAGATTATTGTTCCCCTGCTGAATTGAATATCGAGTTCCATCCTATAAATCCGCGGTTTAAAGGCATTAAATTCGGATACATCAGAAATTGATCAGGAAATTCTACCTCCTAAAATAAATCATGAGATCCGCATATCGGACATACAGGTTACCCATATCCTTCAAAATAGTACCGCGAGCAGGAGAATTACCAGTCCACCGGAAAGATATGATACAGATTGGGCCTAGGTACACCCCATAAACAAGATTTAGTCCCTTTTTCGAAATTATCCCAGGTTACTAAAAAAGGTTGTAATCCGATCACGAAAAATTAGGGATGCGGGATAATCAGTCAACCGCTACCATTACTTCGCTTGCCTTGACCACTGCGTATACTGATTTGCCTTCTTTTAAGGCCAGGTTTTCTACCGAGTGGGAAGTAATCATGGCAGTTACTACATTGCCGCCACCGATGTCAATTGCGACTTCTGCGTTGACTGGTCCCTTGGTGATTGACTTGATAGTGCCCTTAAGAGCGTTACGTGCGCTGATTTTCATATTGTGTTCCTCTTTGTTCTGCCACAAGGCAGATACTACTACATACACCCCAAAAGGTTTAATGTTTTTGGTTATCAAAATAGTTTAAAACTGCCTGAGTGTCAAACGTAGTTTGTAATGATTTGATGCTTGATTGAAGAACATGCGATAATTTTTAGACAACAAACCCACAAATACACATCATACACACCACGCACATGAAGCAGAGACACAATATTACACTCACCCCTGAGATGGATGAAAGGCTAAACCACTATGCATATGTGAGCAGGAAAAGCAGAAGCACCATCATCGAAGAGGCATTAGATCACTATCTGTCAGGCTCTGTCAAAGATAATCCTCCGTCGACCGATACCACAGTCTCACGGTTGGAAGAACGAATCGCAAAAATAGAATCACTGATCCAGAATGGGGAAATAAAAGAGAGGAATAATCGCATCTGCTCCCAGTCAATACCTGAACAACCAGATAGTACCTCCCGGACACTGCCAGAAAAGACAAAACCACTCAGATCAGGTACTGATACCGGTCCGTCACCACATACAAACCCGGATCACCAAACCATAATCAGTCTTGATCCTGATGGATGGTATACTCAGACACTTGTAGGAGAATTCCTGGACCCCTCAATCCTACTCAGCACACGGAAAAGTATTGTCTCAATAGCGGTTGCAAGAGGTGAGATGGAGACCAATGGAAAAAAGAGAAAGGGATGCAGGATCAAGGGTTCTTCCGCGATAGCGTGGATAACGGCAATGAAGCGAAAAGAAAAACCCCCGGTATTTTTTCTGGGTTCTTCATAACCTTCATCACCAGATTCTATCCGATAGTCTCCCTTCTCATCGCCCTGACTTCGACTTCCTGCCCTTTAACGAGTTTATCTGATCCTCTCTTTTTATGGAGCACTGCATCTGCCCTGACTCCCATCATATGCCCGAATATTCTCGGTACAGGAGTGATAAGGGTCTTGCCATGATCCGTATGAACCTTCACCATCAGGAACATATCTACCCCGTCAACCGATGCAACAGCCTCGGTAAGTTCCCCATCGACATAGAGATCAGGAGGAATCGGCACACCCCATTGACTGAGCAGAGGGGAAATAAATTCACGAAGAACAGTCAGAGATGCGATTGAAGGGCCTGGCATTCCAAACGCTGGTTTTCCATTGATCCGGGCCAGAGTTACCGGTTTTGCCGGCACCATCGCAACCCCATGAAAGAGGAGGGTGCCACACTGCTCCATCGCATCAACCGTATGATCTTTGGATCCTGCAGAAGATCCTCCAAAGATCAGGACCATGTCGCACTCTGTACTGATCTTCTGTAATTCCCGGGAGATGGTTGCAGGATCATCAGGTATGACCGGATACAATACCGGAACAACACCATATTGTTTCAAAAACCCTGCAATCATATACGAATTGCTATCAACGATCTGACCGGGTTTCGGAGTTTCATACGGAGAGATGATCTCATCACCGGTTGCAACCAGACCCACCCTCCAGCTCGTAACCAGAACATCGGTAATACCATAGGAGAGGAGTGCACCGATATCAAACGGAATGATCTGGTGTCCTGCATCCATGACCATATCATCCATTCCAATATCTTCCCCACAAGGAATGGTGTTTTGAAGTGGGGAGACCGGGGCATGAATCTGGTATTTGTTCTCTGATACCTCGATAACCTCCTCTATCGGTATGACTGCATCATACCCGTCCGGCATTGGCATCCCGGTATTAACCCGTGGAGCATCCAGTTCAATTCCGGATTTCTCCCCTGCTCCGGTTGTTGCTTCGCTCTTCACCGCGATTCCATCGGGTCCGGAGAGGAGCAGAGGAGGATTTGTCCATTTTGAGTATACCGGCTCTGCAAGAACACGGCCGCATGAATCAGCAACCGGGATGCGAACCCGGGTATCCGGAGTTTGAAATGAGGAGAATACTATCTTTTTTGCATCTGCCAAAGGCAGAAGTTGTGAATGAATACATATCCGGGGGATTGAAATCACCTAAGCTTGACTAGAAGTAAGTGATTTAAAATATATTACTTTTATTATATCAAGATGGTAAGTACTTCAGGCAATAATATTTTTAATC
>NZ_JAJRBM010000286.1 GCF_028679455.1 Methanospirillum sp.
AAAAGATATGGGCTCGCTGAGATTCGAACTCAGGATCTCCGCCATGTCAAGGCGACGTCATAACCAGCTAGACCACGAGCCCCGGTTGTGCCTTACAATGTAGGGGGGAGTCACATATAAAAATTGTGATTTTTATTGAGTATATCAGGTAATTAGATCCGTGCAAATTTTGCAGAATATATCCCGGGCATGCCTCGAATTGCTTCCATAACCTCTTCAGTAACATCGCTATCGACATTGAGGACCATGATTGCTTCTTCACCGGGTTTGAATCTTCCAACCTGCATTCCGGCGATGTTAATCTGGCTTTCACCCAGAATCGTGGATGCTCGTCCGATAACTCCCGGCTTATCAAGATGACGCGAGATGATAACCGCGCCTTCAGGGATCATATCCATAGTGTACCCGCCGATTGAAACTATCCGGCTTCCTCCTTTATAGACAATCGATCCTGCAATACTGAGATCGCTGGTGTCAGTTATCACGTTCATCGTCAGGAGGTTTTTGTATCCTGCTGATTCGGCGGTCTGGGTCTCTGATACCGCAATTCCGCGATCCTGTGCAACTACTGAAGCATTGACCATATTCACCGGGAACCGGAGGATGGGATCAAGGAGACCCTTGATGGCCATATGTGTGATCAGTTTTGATGACGGCCCCAGCGATGCCAGTTCACCACCATAGATCATCTCAAGTTTCTGAATCTTGCCTTCTGCAATCTGGATCAACAGACGCCCCATCTTTTCTGCAAGAATTGCAAACGGCTGAATCGATTCATGCATATCAGGGGGAATGATCGGCGCATTCACGACATACTTGGCACTTCCACCATTCAGGACTTCGAGACACTGCTTTGCAACAGAGATGGAGACATTCTTCTGAGCTTCCACCGTGCTTGCGCCGAGATGGGGAGTGGTGATAATTCCCGGGATACCCAGAAGAGGTGAATCCTTGGGTGGTTCTGATTCAAACACATCGATTGCAGCGCCGGCAACCTTCCCTGCCTTCACTGCATCGGCAAGTGCCTTTTCATCGATGATTCCACCACGCGCGCAATTGATGATCCGAACTCCATCTTTCATCGTCTTGATGGTCTGCGGATTCACAATATGACGGGTCTCTTTGATCAGGGGTGTGTGAACCGTGATAATATCGGCCTGCTTGAAGAGATCTTCAAGACTCATCGCCTGGATACCCATCGCGGCAGCCTTTTCTCCGGTGATAAACGGGTCATACCCGATAATTTTCATATCAAAAGAGGAAGCCCGTTTTGCTACTTCCCTGCCAATCCTTCCAAGTCCGACAATACCGAGGGTTTTTTCATTTAGTTCCACACCCATGAACTTGGATCGCTTCCATTCACCAGCCTGCATCGAGGCATTTGCCTGAGGAGTGTTCCGGCAGAGTGACAGCATCATTGCCATAGTGTGCTCGGTTGCAGCCAGGGTGTTGCCTTCCGGAGCATTTGCCACGATGATCCCGCGCTTTGTTGCGGCTTTCATATCGATATTGTCCACTCCGGCTCCCGCACGACCGATGAAGCGCAGACGTTTTCCTGCTTCTATCACCCGTTCAGTCACCTGTGTTCCGGAACGGACCAGAAGCGCATCATAATTCTCGATGGTGGCAACCAGTTCATCTTCAGAAAGACCGGTTTGCACATCAACCATCACCTGCTCTCTGAGAATTTCTATACCTTCTTCTGCGAGATCATCACTGACAAGAACGTTAAATTTCACAGTACTCATTACAAAGTCGCTTGAAGATGACTTGATAATTGTCATCGGACAGTAACCCAATCAACAGGTAAAAAGAGGAGAAACGAGGATGGGTGATGCTATTCTTTAATGAAAAAGATTCGTCTGAAAATCACGATCTACTATCGTGATACAACGGTTTTCACAGACTTCATTGCAGATCTCAACCGGGTAACAACCAGTCAGACAACCGAGACAGAGGTCCTCTTTCGCTATCCCGATGGATTCTACCAGAGCCTCGATTGAGAGGTAATGTAGTGACGTTGCCGTGATGCTTTTGCGGACCTCTTCTTCATCTTTATCGCTGCCAATCAGTTCTGCACGGGTTGGCATATCGACACCAAGATAACAGGGAGCCTTGATGATCGGAGATCCAATCCGCATATGAATCTCCCGTGCCCCTGCATCACGCATGGTCTCAATGATCCGGCGTGAGGTTGTTCCTCTCACAATGGAGTCGTCAACCAGGACTACCGAACGATCCCGAAGATGATCCGGAATCGGGTTCAGTTTGATCCTGACGGCCCGCTCACGCTGTTTCTGGTTCGGCATAATGAAGGTCCTCCCCATATACCGGTTCTTGATCAGGCATTCTTTAAACGGGATACCTGAATGCTCAGAGAAACCAACTGCGTACGCGGTCCCCGAATCAGGAACCGGGCTGACCGCATCGGCCTGAACCGGTTCACCTTCACTGATCCGGGCACCTATCTTCCGGCGCACATCATACACGAGCGAACCATCAAGGTGGGAGTCTGCCCGTGCAAAGTAGATGTACTCAAACACGCAGTGGCCCCGGTGTTGTGCCTCGGCAACCTGCTTGGAACGAACTCCGTCCCTGCCGATATGGATCATCTCACCAGGATAGACATCACGCTCAAGTTTTCCTGCCAATGCATCAATTGCAACACTTTCGGAGCAGATGATGTAAGAGTCATCAACTTTACCAAAACAGAGCGGGCGAATCCCGTGGGGATCCCGGAACGCATACAGATCCCCATCATACATCAGAACGACTGAATACGAACCTTTCAGGCATTCCATACACTGCCGGACTGCGTCTTCAATGGTACCGCCTTTCCTGATCTCTTCAGTAATAATCTTAGAGATTATTTCAGTATCAGAAGTCGACCAGAATATCTGTCCTTTATCTTCGAATTTTGTACGAAGATCCCGGTAATTGACAAGATTGCCATTGTGCGCAATGGCTATCACATGACCACGGAAACTGAAGAGAAACGGCTGAATGTTTTCCGGGCGATTCTCTCCGGTTGTCGGGTACCGGACATGGCCAATGCCAACCGAACCACTTAATGAACTGAGCGTAGCCTCAGAAAATACTTCAGAGACAAGCCCGTTGCCCTTGTATTTGCACAGGCCGGTTCCGTTAAAAGTAGCAATTCCAGCACTCTCCTGGCCGCGATGCTGAAGCGCATATAGCGCATAATAAAGAGAAAAGGAGACGTCGGCACAACTACTGATGCCAACGATACCGCACATAATTAATGAGTTGCAATCTTGGGCCGCTTGTTAATCCAACGGTATCCACGAAGCCTTGGGCTCTTTCCAAATCCACATGAGGAACAAATTTTGTGCCGCTTGTGATAGGACATCTTTCCACACCGCCGGCAGGTGATGTGGGTCTGCGTCTGGCGCTTTCCGCGTGATGGTGTACCTTTTGACATAGACTTGTTACCTCTTATTGAACTGACGGGGAGATGTAGATGACATTATCGCCGCGGATAATCAGGGTGCCGATACTTACAGGCTGCCCGTTTATCTCTTCCTCTGCCTTATCGAGGACGAGGTTCATGTGGACATCATATCCCTGTAGGACGCCCCGAATTTCACGTCCGCCTTTCAGAGATACCAGTACCGGTTGCCGGTTGAGGACCTGATCTAAAATATCCATAGGTCTTTTGGTCATATTACTACCCTGTGTAACTCGAGATGAGTGAATAGATTGAGAGGGGACGGTACTTAAAGATTATCCGAATACCCTCTCCGGGTTTTACACCCGACATCTACAGACATATATGGGTTTGATCATCAAAATGATACCTGATATATGGGGAAAATAATCGCAAAACGGCGTCATCCGATCAGGAAGTCACAGGTTGCCGAACTGATGGGATCTCTTCACGAAGAGATAGGACCTTCAGCTGAACTCTTTTCTGCGAAGACTATCGAGGTACTTGAGACCGGAACGCAGCTCCATATTTATCTCGTTGATAAGGAGCCACTCCTTATCGAAAAAGACGGTGTTCTCTTCCCAAGTCTCAAAGGCGCACTGGCAAGACCCTTCCCGGAACGCAGGATCGTCGTGGACATGGGTGCCGTATCATTTGTCATTAACGGCGCCGATATCATGCGCCCGGGAATAAAATCAGTGAGTCCGGATGTGAAAGCAGGAAGACCGGTTCAGATTGTGGATGAACGTCATGGAAAACCTCTTGCCCTGGGAATTGCCCTTTTCGACGCTGAAGACCTCATGGCACAGGAGAAAGGGAAGGTAATCAAAACATTCCACCATGTCG
>NZ_JAJRBM010000287.1 GCF_028679455.1 Methanospirillum sp.
ACCAGGAAGGGGAGGTTACCGGAGCGATTGAAACAATCCGCGATATCACCTCCCTGAAAAAGACTGAACGTGAACTTTTTAACAGTGAACAGCGGTACCGCTCGATCATCCATGATCAGACTGATTATATTGCCCGTTTTACTCACGATGGTACCATAACGTTCACCAACGAAGCATACCGTGAGAATTTTGCTGCGATGCTGAGCCTGAAAGATATTGAAGGGAAAAATATCCGTGATCTTATGCAGATCCAGAACTATCCGGTTGTTGATGCCTTCCTTCGTTCATTGTCAAGAGATGAACCGGTTCGGGAGATGGAACGGGAGTTCACCGGAATAGACGGAGAGAAACATTGGCAGCTCTGGACTGTACGGGCGTTATTTGATGAACATGGTATCGCTGCTGAATATCAGGTGTCTGGTAAGGATATTACCCGTCTCAAACGGGACGAAGAAGAGATTGCTTTTAAAAATATCATTTTAAAAACCCAACAGGAAGCATCTCCCGATGCAATCCTCATTGTTGATTCTGAAGGATCAATCCTGGGATATAATAAAAATTTCAAGATATTATGGGAAATTCCGGAGGATCTTTTATTAGCAGGAGAAGATGAGCCGGTTCTCAGGTTTGTCTCTATGCAATCTGCAGATCCTGAAAATTTCCTGTCAAGGGTAATATCTCTGTATGAAAACCTGAATGAGAGAAGTTATGAAGAGATCGTACTTCGGAATGGAAGTGTGATTGAGCGGTACTCATCTCCCATGCTGGATCCTGATGGAACATACTTAGGAAGGGTCTGGTTTTTCAGGGATATCACCGCACGTAAACGTGCTGATGATGAGATACATTCAGCATATGAAGAATTAGCAGCATCTGAAGAGTCTTTGCAGAGCTCGTATCGCGAGCTCCTCACCAGCAAAGAGGCTCTCCAGGATAGTGAATTCAGGCTTCGATCCCTCATCGATAATACTGAAGAAGCGATCTCCATGATTGATGAAGAGGGGAGGATCATTGAATGGAATCAAAGTTCTGAACTAATATCCGGGATTTCAAAAGAAGAGGCCCTTGGAATGTATATGTGGGATCTCATCTTCAGGATGGCACCGCTTCACCATAAGAATGCAGAGTATCGAAATAACATAAAACAAGCAATACAATCATCACTCAAGACCGGAACTCCGGTTTTTCCGGGACCAGAGATCATTCATGCCACACGTCCGGACGGATCGAAGATTATTACCCGCCAGAGGATCTTTTCCAAAAAAACCGATCGTGGGTATCAGTTTGGATCTATCTCCCATGACATCACTGATGAGAAGGTTGTTGAAGAGGCACTCATGAAGAGTGAGGAACGGTTCAGAGAGATGGCTGAACGATCTTCAGATCTGATTATTATTCTCAACAAGGAGATGAGTCCCACCTATGTCTCACCCTCTGCCCGGATAATTGTCGGATACGAACCTGATGAAATGGTTGGAAAACCCCCGGAGTTTGCCTCTTCAACCATCTTCTCATCGAGTGGCCCGGTTCTTTTCAATGCAGTCCAGAAGACCATGAGAGGTGAGTTGGTCGAAAATGTGGAGATTCGGGTTTGTAAAAAAGACAATACCCTCATTATCGCGAGTCTCAGCGCCGTGCCAATGATCCATGAGGGAGTTGTAGATGGAGTACAAGTCTCAATACGGGACATAACCCTGGGGAAAAAATTGGAGGCAGCCCTCAGGGAGAGCGAGGAGCGATATCGGTTACTTGCTGATAACGTCCATGATATTATCTGGACTATTGATGAAACGATGAACTTTACGTATCTCTCCCCCTCAGTCAGAACGTTTCTGGGTCTCACCCAAAAGGAGGCTCTTGAATCGTCGATCTATGATTATCTGACACCTGAATCATGCCAGGAATTGCAACGTTACAAACGACTGTGGGTAGAGTCGATAGAGAACGGGGTACAATTGCCCCAAAACCTGGAACTTAATCTCGAATTCAAACGAAAAGACGGGTCTAAAGTCTGGACTGAGATATTTATGACCATGCTCTATGACAACAACCAAAATTTTGTTGGAATGGTTGGCGTGACCCGCGATATCAATAAAAGAAGACAGGCAGAAGAGGCACTCAGGATAGCAAACCGCCAGCTTAACCTGCTTTCAGGGATCACCCGGCATGATATCCTGAATAAGATCTCGGTTATTATAAGTTATCTGGTTCTTTTAGAAGATTATATCTGCGATCCTGAAGCATCGGGGTATCTGAAAAAAACTGAGAGTGCCACCAGGACAATCAAATCGCTTATCGAGTTCACCAGGTGTTATGATGATCTCGGTTCTACCCAGCCAAAATGGCATAATCTGAATGAAGTACTTGATCAGATTCAATTTCCTAACCAGATCAAACTCCATACTGATCTCAAGGGTTACTTCATTTTAGCTGATCCGATGCTCGAAAAAGTGTTCTATAACCTGCTTGATAATTCGATAAGGTATGGGGGATCTGTCTCAATAATACGAGTTACCGCTCAAAGAGACGGAGATGATCTGATGGTGGTATGGGAAGATGATGGTGTCGGGATTGAGGAGGCGGAGAAGGAGAAGATCTTTGAGAGGGGATTTGGGAAGAATACCGGACTTGGAATGTTTCTTGTCAGGGATATCCTGTCTCTGACCGGGATTACGATAGTAGAGAATGGAAAGCCGGGAGAGGGAGCAAGATTTGAGATCCGGGTTCCGAGTCAGTCATACCGGGTTACCGATTGAATAGCATGTTGTTCTCCCTCATTTGCGTTGTGTCTCACCCAGAGTCTGGTATTCTGCAGTAAATTCAATGAGATCCTGATCACTGGCATCCCTGGCCACCTGACGTCGCTCGTGATCGTATTCAGGTGTGATTGGTCAGGTTTCTATGGCATTCACGCTGATCAGACACTGCCCCATCTGCAAGGACAATCATCCGGCACATATACTCTTCATGCCACTCTTCATGGGTGACCATGATGATCGTCTGCCCGTACGCTTCATTGAGTTGCTTTAAGAGTTCCAGAATAATCCGGGATGTCTTCGAATCGAGATTTGCACAGGGTTCATCTGCAAACAAAATCATCGGAGTATTAATGAGAGCACGTGCAATCGCGACACGCTGCTGTTCCCCACCTGAAAGTTCAAAGGGTCTATGGAAGATCCGGTGACCAAGACCGACCCGGGTGAGTATCTCTGCACTCTTCTGAAGATACTCGTCTCTTCCCATTCCTCTCGCTTTTGCGGGAAGATAGACATTCTCCTGAACCGAGAGTTCAGGAACAAGGGCATAATCCTGAAAGATGTACCCAAGGTTCTGCAACCGAAACTCTGTCTTCTGATCTTCATTCAGTGAGTTTATATCTTCACCATTGATGATCAGGCTTCCAGATGATGGTGAATCAAGCAATCCGATGATATGGAGCAGCGTCGAT
Organism: Methanospirillum sp.; assembly: GCF_028679455.1. GTDB lineage: Archaea > Halobacteriota > Methanomicrobia > Methanomicrobiales > Methanospirillaceae > Methanospirillum. Next base: position 3,449 of record NZ_JAJRBM010000287.1, read on the forward strand.
TTCCCGCTCCCACTCGCACCGGTTATTCCGACGAACTCCCCTGGTGCAATCGTAAATGATACCTCCTGGAGTGCTTGAACTTCAACCATTCCCATCAGGTAGGTCCGGGAGATATGTTGAACCTGAATCATACCGCACCCCTGATGGCATCAAGGATCGGTTCTTTACTCGTCTGGTACGAAGGAACAAATCCGGATATCAGAGAGACCAGGTACAGGAGAAGGCTGCTCCTGATAAAAGGCCCTGCTTCAACCATCGGGTAGACTGCTCCACCAGGGAAGACAAGAGGATGAATATTCAGGTAAGTAATGAGCA
>NZ_JAJRBM010000288.1 GCF_028679455.1 Methanospirillum sp.
GGATCTGAAACAGATCAATCCCTCTGATCGCTGTAGACATTGCAAACTGGGTACGTATCAGACGCTTGCGAAAGCAGCTGAACGCTATGAAAGCAGATTCATTGCAGATGGTGCAAATGTTTCTGATCTCGGAGAACATCGCCCTGGAATTGAAGCCTTCAGTTCCTGTGGTGTGATTCACCCGTTTATCATGGCTGGGATCACCAAACCAGAGATCAGACAGATAGCCAGAGAGAAAGGACTCCCATTCTGGAATAAACCATCAGCTGCGTGTCTGTACTCCCGTATTCCCTATGGTGATGAGATAACAGATGAAAAGCTGGGCATGATTGAGAAAGGGGAAGAATTTCTCGCCAGTCTGAAGTTCAGTCAGGTCCGTGTCCGGCATCACGGGAATATTGCCAGAATAGAAGTTGATCCCGGTGATATTCCCGAGATAATTGAAAAGCGATCTCAGATCGATGAACGATTCCGTGAGATCGGGTTTTCATATGTTACTCTTGACCTCCGGGGATACCGGTCAGGAAGTATGGATGAAGTTCTCCCTGTTGAACGATGAATCATGACGATTTCAGGAGAGAAAACCCTCTCATCCTTATCTGATGGGGTATTCCTGAATTCAGATCGGTACCGGATATGGATAGATGATACGTATATTGGTCATGTCCGGGTGATTAAGCGAATTAATTTTAGCCAGATTGTCGAGGTACTTCGTCAGATTGTTCTGATTCAGAGAGAATATTCAGGAGAACCCGGAATAATCCGAATTTACATCCCTCATTCACTTCAATCGATTTACTCAGATAATCTGCATTCCTTCATTGGTTTTGCACAGGTTGTCTCCAATATCTCAATTGAGGTACGAGAAACAGAGGAGATACAGTTTTAACACCTGTGAACCCGGCCAATCACCATGAACAGGAATCAAACTATTATGTAACAAATTAGAATATGAGATCTGATCCTGGCATAAATTGCCGCATGTTATCCACTTTTTGAAACATACCGCCATCAATTGCTTCTTTCTTTCGCTTTATCTTTCTCCCGATTAACCTTGTTATCAGAAATCGGAGAAAGCATGACCAAAGCCAAAAATATTGCCATATATGGCAAAGGGGGTATTGGGAAGTCAACCACGACATCCAATATCAGTGCCGCCCTTGCAGATAGTGGCCTGAAGGTCATCCAGATTGGATGCGACCCTAAAAGCGATTCAACCAACAACTTGAGAGGAGGAAAATCCATTCCCACGGTTCTTGATGCGATCAGGAGTGGAAAGAAGATTGAGATAGCAGATATCGTATACGAAGGATTTGGCGGAGTGCTGTGTATTGAGGCAGGCGGTCCAGAGCCAGGTGTTGGATGTGCAGGACGGGGAATCATTGCAGCGATTGAACTGCTCAGACAAAAAAAGGTCTTCGAACAGTATGATCCTGATGTAGTCCTCTATGATGTCCTTGGTGATGTGGTCTGCGGAGGATTCTCAGTACCTATCAGAGAGGGCGTGGCAGAACAGGTATACACCGTCACTTCAGCCGATTTCATGGCTGTTTACGCCGCGAACAACCTCTTCAAAGGTATCAAAAAGTATGCAAACAGTGGAGGGGCTTTGTTCTCCGGAATCATTGCAAATTCGGTGGCATTGCCGATCCAGAGAGAGATCATCGATGATTTTGCATCACAGACCGGAACTACCATCGCAGAGTATGTGCCGAGGTCGGTGACCATCATCAGAAGTGAACTTCGCGGTCAGACTGCAGTGGAGTACGATCCTGATTCAGAGCAGGCAGAAGTGTACAGAAGACTGGCAAAGGCCATCGTAACAAATGAGAAGAAGTATGTCCCAGCTCCACTAGAAGCAGAAAATCTGAAAACCTGGGCAGAATCATGGTCTGATCGTCTTCTTGAGAAGAAGGATGATGAGAGTTCTGTTCGTACACCCGAAACAGCATCACCAGCAACATAAGAAAACAAGGAGGGAAAAATGGTTTATAAAACCCGGGAAGAGGCTGATAATGAACTCTATGAAAAGAAGATAGATCTCTCTCAGGATACCTGTCCAAACCGCGAGCAACGGGCTAATGGTATCAATATCTTCTATGGGAAAGCGAGTGAACTCGTTGACCAGGCAAAATCAGGATGCCTGAAGAACCATGAGCGTGGATTTGCACAATCTTCAGGTTGTACATTAAACTTCTACCTCTCGGTCCGTGTCGGAACCATCAGGGATTCAGCTACGATCTTCCATGCACCGGTAGGTTGTTCGTCATCAGCACTTGGATACCGGGAGCTCTTCAGAGGTGTTCCGGTTGAGATGGGAAGACCGGCAAACTACGATCTCCACTGGATGACCACCAACCTCCGTGATAAGGATGTGGTGTACGGAGCAGGAGATAAGCTCAAGAAAACGATATACGAAGCTCAGAGGCGCTATGATCCAAAAGCAATCTTCATTCTGACTTCCTGTACTACCGGTATTATCGGTGAGGATATTGAAGGGGCAGTCGCAGATGTGCAGCCTCACATCGATGCAACTATCGTGCCGATCCACTGTGAAGGTGTTCGATCCCGGCTGGTTCAGACCGGATATGATGCTTTCTGGCATGCGGTCCTGAAGTATCTGGTGAAGAAACCAGCGAAGAAACAGGAGGATCTGGTGAATGTTGCAAGTATGCTCTCATACACCTGGCAGGACCGGCTTGAGATCAAGCGTCTGCTCGGTAAAGTAGGGCTTCGTGCAAACCTCATCCCTGAGTTCGCCAGTGTTGAGCAGTTTCAGCAGTTATCAGAAGCAGCAGTTACCGCTCCACTCTGTCCGACCTATACCGATTACCTCTCACGCGGCCTGCAACAGGAGTACGGTGTGCCCTACTTTATGTATCCATCCCCGATGGGAGTTGCAAACACTGATGCATGGCTCCGCCAGATCGGAACGCATACCGGAAAGGTTGATGAGATTGAGAACCTGATCGAAGAGGAACACAAGACCTGGATTCCAAAGTTACAGGCAATCAGATCAGAATTTGATCGTATCGCTGCAGAGAAAGGAAACAAGGTCCGGGTACTCGGATCCCTTGGACAGGGACGATTACTTGCACAGTTGCCGTTCTTTGACGAACTAGGACTCAGCTCACCGGCTGCAATGTCACAGGATTATGATAACCTGATCCTCGAAGATCTTGAGGAAGTGATAGGAAAGGTCGGTGACTTCGATCTCCTGGTAAATACCTTCCAGGCAGCAGAACAGTCTCACATCACCCAGCAGCTCGACCCGGATCTCACCCTCAGCTGCCCATTCCAGGGTGGAGCATACAAGCGGATCAAAGGCTCTACCAGAATACATGCACTTCGGGGAGATCCACATCCGTGGAGTGCACAGAGTGGATATACCGGAGCAATCGCATTCGGAAACTTCCTGCTCCAGTCACTCAAGAGCACTTCATTCCAGAAAAATCTCAAAGCAAAGACAAAAGACAGTTACCGCGAATGGTGGTTCAAACAGACGAATCCACTCTATTACATGAAACCGGAGAGTATCTAACATGGGTAGTACAGAAACAGAATCAGGGTCTGAAGATTTTTCAGAAGGACGAGCAATTGAAGCTCCGAGGTTCTCCTGTGCACTCGGAGGTGCCCTTGGAACCGCTCTTGGGATATATGGCACGGTTCCGATCCTCCACTCAGGTGCAGGTTGTGGAATAGGCCAGCTCTTTGGCCAGTTATACGCCGGAGGACAGAATGCTGGTGGCCCGCAGGGAGGTACCAGTACCCCCTGTTCCTCACTTGTTGAGCACCATGTGGTCTTCGGAGGAGAGGAAAAACTGAAAGATCTCATCAAAGCCAGTGTTGAACTGATGGAAGGAGATCTCTTCACTGTGATCACCGGTTGTGTTCCCTCCCTTATCGGTGATGATGTAAGTGCGGTAGTCAGACCGTTCAAAGAAGAACATGACATCGTTCACGTAAAGACATCAGGATTCACCGGAAACTCCTATGAAGGGTACGAACTCTTCTTTGAGGCAATAATCAACGATCTCCTCAAACCTGCAGAGAAGATACAGCAAAAAACAGTCAATATCTTCGGGATTGTGCCGTACCAGCACGTATTCTGGAAAGGTGATGCAAAGGTAATCAAAGATCTGCTTGCCAGGATCGGAATCAAGGCACAGGTGTTCCTGACCGAATTTGATGGAATTGCCCAGCTCAAGAACATTCCCGCAGCCGAGTACAATATTGTCCTCTCAACCTGGAATGGTCACCGGGTAGTTGAACTCCTCAAAGAGAAATTCGGAACTCCGTACCTGAGTTTCCCGTCTGTGCCAATCGGACCAAAAAAGACCGGGGAGTTCCTTCGAACCGTGGCAAAGACCTTCAATATCTCTGATGATATTGTGGAACCATTGATCGAGGAAGAAGAGAGGCGGGTGTACCGGTTCATCGAGTATGGTGGTGATGCCCATATGCTGGTCAGGCCGCATCCGTTCTTCGCAGTCGTCGCAGACTCCGGTACTGCAATCGGGATTACCAGGTTCCTGGTAAATGAACTCGGGTACCTGCCTGATGTTGTCCAGATCAGTGATGAGCCTCCGGAGGAAGTCAGAGGAGAGATCACGAGGCACCTTACCCAAGGGCTTGAAACCCCGGTAAAGCCGGATGTCATATTTGAGACTGACTCACATCTTATCAGACAGAATCTGAAGAACCGGCCATTCCTGTTCCTGTATGCCAGTTCGCTCGAAGCTCCCACCGCACTTGAGGAGTTTGGAGCATGTCCTGTCACCGTCTCGTTCCCAACCATGAACCGGCTCATCCTGAACCGGACCTATGCAGGATTTGACGGAGGACTCACGCTCTTTGAAGAGACCGTCAGCACCTTCGTAGGGCCGTTATAAAAAATCACAGGCAATGTTGGTGACACCGGTCATGAACACCGATATCACAAGCATAATCGGGAGATCCGATTAATCCTTCTCCCTTATTACGAAACACATTTTTTCCTTCCGCACGATACAAGCATCTGTTTTTCTGATATGTAGCTGATCCTATGAGAATTCACTTAATATCACCGTTCAAATAAGATGATCAAAGATACGGTGGTTACCTGACCACCGGGATGTGTATTATGAAAATCTATTGCATGCTTATCTCTCTGGTCTTTGCATTCACGCTGGTTACTGCCTGTGTTGCGGTAGAATCTGACAGTCAGTCTGAAGTAAACACAACTACTCCTTTGACGGTAACTACCGGAGAAATCCTGGAAAATGCTCTTGAGTACGATGCAAAACTGATAGAAGTAACCGGAAAGATAACCTCTCAATGTGGGTCCGGATGCTGGTTCATCATATCAGATGAATCCGGTGATCTCTATGTCAATCTGAAACCAAACAACTTTGTTATCCCCCCGGCAATGGGGAAAGAGGTTACCGTAACCGGCGTACTCAAAGTTAAGGATAATGACGCTTCTCTGATCGGCAGCAGTGTCCTGCTGGGTGGAAAAACCTATCCATGAACCTTTTCACGCTCGCCTTCCGGAATCTTCGCAGGCGAAAGGTCAGGACCCTTTTGACGATAGCGGGTGTAGCGATAGCGGTTTCTGTGCTCTTCTCCCTGCTTGCATTCAATGCAGGATACGAACAGGAGTTGACCAAAGAGGTGGATAATCTCGGCATACATCTCCTTGCAGTACCGAAAGGCTGCCCGTATGAGGCTGCCAGCATGATCATTCATGGAGGCGTTATCCCGAAATATCTGAATGAAAGCGATCTTTCTTCTATCAGGAATATTCCCGGAGTAGCCATTGCCACCCCCATTCTCATGCATCAGTTCCTCCTGAATGGTACTCCCCATATTGTATATGGAATCGAGAGTTCAGATATGCTCAAACTCCGTCCATACTGGCATGCAGAAGGTCGTTTCTTTTCAGATACTGAAAAAAATGTGATGGTTATCGGGAGAGGACTTGCTGAAAAAGAGAACCTGAAGGTCGGACAGATCCTGAATTTTGGTCCTAAAAAAGAACCGTTTGAGATTGTTGGGATTCTTGATCGGACCGGTGGACAGGAAGATGAATTTCACCTCGTTTCTCTGTCTGAAACTCAACGAGTGTTTGGAAAAGAACATAAAGTCAATGCAGTCGCTGTTTTCCTGGATGACATAACGCAGATCAGTGATCATTCTGATGAAATTGAGAAGATTCCCGAGGTTCAGGTGGTAACCATGACCCAGGTAACCGGAACGATCATGAATCTGGTAGGTTCTGCCAGAATCCTGCTCTTCTCATTGATTGCGGTGGCGGTGGTAATCAGTGCCTGCGGAATCAGTAATACGCTGCTTATGTCTGTGTATGAGCGGACCCGTGAACTTGGTATGTTTAAAGCGATCGGAGCATCATCAACAGACATCGGGATTATGATCCTGACTGAAACTATCGTAATAACCACTCTCGGAGGTATTGCCGGCGTTGGTGGAGCCCTGGTCGGAGCAGGGCTGATTGAACAATTTATCAGAGGTGCCATACCATATGCACCGGCAGGCAGCCTGATCGCGTTTGATCCCGAAGTAGCATTGATATGTATTGGCTTTTCGGTGATCCTTGGTGTGATCTGCGGACTATATCCGGCATATCGTTCATCGCGACTGAGTCCTATAGAAGCCATCAGGAGTGAGGCAGTATGAATCTCCTTGAGGTCCAGAACCTGACCAAAATATACCGGCGAGGATCTGAAGAGATTCATGCCCTGAAAGGAGTCAGTCTTACAGCCCGGGCTGGGGAGTTTATCTCCATCGTGGGACCTTCAGGTTCAGGGAAAACAGCACTTATGAACCTGATTGGATCGCTTGACACTCCTGATGGAGGAACCATTCTGATCGACGGAAAGGAGATCTCTGGTCTTCCCGAACGGGAACGGGTATCGTTACGCCGTCATACGATTGGATTTGTATTCCAACAGTTCTTTCTGATTCCAACAATGACTGCCAGGGAGAACATTATGCTCCCGCTGATATTTAGCAGACAGAAGATCGATGAGGCATGGATTGAACAGATTCTGGCGATGGTTGGCCTGACTGAACGTGCCGGCCATAAGCCGCACGAATTATCCGGAGGAGAGATGCAGCGTGTTGCAATCGGCAGGGCACTCGTGAATCGTCCGGAGATCATCCTTGCTGATGAACCAACAGGTAACCTGGATTCCGCTACTGCAGAACAGATATACGTGATATTTGAAGAATTGACCCGCCAGGGAATCACTCTGATTGTAGTCACCCATAATCCGGATCTCGCGAGGAGATCACACCGGATAGTTACGATTTGCGATGGGATTATTCATGATGAATCATCAACCGGAACTGATGATTCATAATTTTTTGAGTCTGTAAAAAAAAGGAATTATCGGCATCTGCTAACCAGCCGGGAAAGCCGTTCTGCGGTGATTAAGCCGACTACTCGTCGCTCTTCGTCTAATACCGGGAGTGCTGAGATATGATGCTGTTCCATCCGTTTCACTGCGTCAGAGACCAGTTCACCCGGTGAAGCCGTAATAACCTCCCGTGACATAATATCCTCAAGTGATCGGTACTCCTGTGCAACTGAACGTGAGATATCCCATGAAGTAACAATTCCACATAACCGGCCATCTGCCGCAACGATTGGTAGATGGTTGACGGATTCAGCGATCATCAGGGCAGCTGCTCCTTTTATGGTTACACTCTCACTCACGGTTGGCACATTGGTGATCATAAGATCCTGGATGGTCAGATGAGATAGGAATCTTCCAAGCAGATAATTCATCTGTCCACTCTCGAGCAGAAAGGCATCATGCCCGTAGTTTGACCGGATCTCACAATAATCAACATCAATATTGAGTGAGGTGAGGGCGGATACGATCTCCTGAGACAGATAGGGAGGATAGAGCCAGTCCGAAGAGATCGATACGATCAGGAACTGTGCCTGAACATCCCTGAATGCATCTGCAAGCGACTGGTTTACCGTGAGATCAAAATAATCAACCGCTTTGGTGATATAGAGGTATGAGTTGGCATCAAATCGTTTTACAAACTGATCGCCCTGGTGATGAAGATAACTCTCTACCTGAAAATCGGTAGAGAAATCAAATCCAAGTTCATTTTTACCCTGAAGATATCTGCCAAATTTATGATGCATCGATTCATCTGAAAGGTAGGTGATATGACCAATCATCCTAGCAAGTGAAAGACCATGAACCGGAGGGGTGCGGTCATAATATTCTCCTTTCATCCAGTCAGGATCAGACAGGATAGCACTGCGTCCTACTTCATTGAACGCTATCTGCTGGGGAGTTGAGTATGCCGTGCTTGCAATAACAATCACCCGGCTCACAAGATCCGGATACGTTACCGACCATTGCAGTGCCTGCATTCCTCCCATTGATCCCCCTGCAACAGCGAAAAGACGGGAGATACCCAAATAATTCAGAAGATGATGCTGTACCCTGACCATATCAGAAATGGTAAAAATAGGGAATGAACGACCGTATGGTTTTCCGGTGTCCGGATGTAGAGAAGATGGCCCGGTGGTTCCTTTACACCCGCCAAGGACATTAGAACAGATGATGAAATACTGGTCAGTATCAAAAGCCTTCCCTGGCCCGATGACCATCTCCCACCATCCCGGTTTTTCATCGCCTTCATGATATCCGGCTGCGTGAGCATCGCCGGTCAGGGCATGACAGACAAGGATAGCGTTGGACGCATCCTTATCCAGAGTCCCGTAGGTCTCGTAGGCTACGGTAAATTCAGGGAGAACCTCCCCACTTTCAAGCGTGAGGGGTTCTGTAAATTGTGCCTGTTTCGGAATTACTTTTCCAATTGATCCTCGAATCATAGTGATTAGATCTGAGCAAGTGCCTGATCCAGATCCTCGATAATATCTTCGATATTTTCAATTCCAATCGAAAGTCTGATGTAATCGGGAGTTACTCCGGTTGCGGTAAGTTCTTCCGGAGTCAACTGCTGATGGGTGGTTGATGCCGGGTGAATTACCAGACTCTTTGAATCCCCGATGTTTGCTACATGGGAGAAGAGTTTTAGTGCATTAATAACTTTCTTTCCTTCCTCTACTCCACCTTTGACACCTACTCCGAGAAGTGCACCGTACCCGCCTTTGAGGTATTGAGATGCCAGGGTATGACTTGGATTGTCCGGAAGTCCCGGGTAGTTAACCCAGGCTACCTTTGGGTGAGCCTTCAAGTGGTTTGCCACGGCAAGAGCGTTTTCTGAATGCTTCTTTACCCGGAGATCAAGCGTCTCAAATCCCTGAAGGAGCAGGAAGGCATTGAAGGGTGAAAGGGCAGCCCCGAGGTCACGCAGGAGTGAGAGCCGGATCTTGAATACAAATGCGACATTTCCAAGACCTGGGAAATCCTTGAACACATCCCAATAAACAAGACCGTGATAACTCGGATCAGGCTCAGAGAACTCCGGATATTTCCCGTTGCTCCAGTTGAATTTTCCTGAGTCTACAATCAGGCCCCCTATGGAGTTTCCGTGACCACCTACAAACTTTGTCGCAGAGTGGACAACCACATCAACACCATGTTCGATCGGCTTAACCAGCCCTACCGCTGAGGTGTTGTCAACGACAAATGCGATCCCTGCTTCATGAGCAATGTCTGCAATTTTGCGGAAGTTCGGGACATCAAGTTTGGGGTTTCCAAGGGTCTCAGCATAGAATGCACGTGTTTTCGGAGTAATCGCCTTCTTAAATGCCTCTGGATCCTGTGAATCCACAAAGATAACTTTGCGTCCGAGTTTAGCAAAGGTATAGTGAAGGAGGGTGTAGGTTCCCCCATACAGGTTATTAGCGGCTACTATCTCATCTCCAACCCGGGTGATATTCAGAAGAGCGTAACTGATGGCGGCCTGACCTGAAGCGACCGCGAGTCCTCCTGTTCCTCCTTCGAGTGCTGCAATACGTTTCTCGAGGACATCAGTAGTCGGATTCATGAGCCTGGTATAGATGTTTCCCAGTTCGGAAAGTCCGAAGAGGGCGGCTGCATGGTCTGCATCACGGAACTGGTAACTGGTGGTCTGGTAGATCGGTACTGCTAATGCTCCGGTTGTCGGGTCCGGAACCTGTCCTGCGTGCAATGAAGTGGTTGCGTTTCTGTCAGTTTTGTTAGTCATGGTATCATTGGTTCTGTTTTGTTATGGGTAATTCGAATTTTTCTGCTATCTCGGTGAATGAATCTGCCAGGTATCTTACTTTTTCCCATGAGAGTCCGTATGTAGAGAGTTTCCAGGTCCGGGTAGCTCCCGCGAACTCACCCACGATACCCCTTGCCGAGAGTTCATCAGAGAAGAAGAATCCTCTCCGTTTGTGAGTAGCAGCGATCTTGTCAAAGCTGCCGGTTGTATCAACCTTAGTCAGGGCATGCTTGCGGGGATACTCTGATACAATCTTACTCCCTTCGATAGCAAGCAGACGATCTGAAAAGAAATTAATCTTTTTCAGTTCATCATCCCAGTGCAGGGTTCGCTCTTGTACTTCAGGGAAAGATGCCATCATCGCTATCAGATTTGATCCCATCAGGGTACATCCGACCATCTCAACTTCTTTGATCCCGAACTTACGTTTGGTCACATCTCCAACCATCTGGGTGGTACGGAAGACTTTTTCAGTCCATTCACTCGTCGTCGCCAGCACCCCGGAAGGCGCTGGCGAAGCCATACTCTTATGGCCGGAACCAACAATAAAGTCAGCCCCGATCTCTTTCCCGTTAACCGGCATAACACCGACTGTATATGCCC
>NZ_JAJRBM010000289.1 GCF_028679455.1 Methanospirillum sp.
CATCGATTGCCTTCCCTTTTTTTACCAGCGCTTTGATATCTTCATCAAAACTGCCTTCCAGGAACTACTTAGAGGCAGCAAAGAGAACAAGCATCGAGAACTGAAGTGATTCGATCACCTCTTCGAGATCCCCCTCAACGTATTGGTTTAGCACGATCTCTTCCACATCACTGATCCGTTGGAGTGCCTCTTCCTTAGAAAACCGGTTATTCTGGAAAAGTTTGATGATCTTCAGGACTTCGATACAGATGTCCTGGTTAAAACTTGAGAGCATCTGAAATCCTTCAGGCATCTCCTCATCATCAGCCCCTCCCTCGAAGTCAGCTTCACTGAGTGCTTTGATCCAATTCTCCCAGCGCTCCTGGCTGTAGAAGATATAGAATAATTTGAGTGGAGCTTCCTCTTGTGCCGGGGCAGCATCCTTCTTCTTTTTTGGAGCCATTACGTACACCTGACCGTCTGATCGTATAGTCTTTTTTCTGATCGATCGGAGGCATTACTTTTCGTTCGGTATCTGAATATAAGTCCCCCTCCCACGAAGCACCTATCACACCTGACGCCAACGTATGAGCATTCATGGAGAATGGAAAGTCCGGCGTAGTCATGATCCGGTTTGGTGAACTCTTTCTTAAGAGTGAACCCGTACGACGGCAGTTTATGAAAGTGCTGATTGGAAATATCAGGTCTGCACTTTCCAGCCACGGAATTGAATCCACCATCGAAGACAACCGGAGTCGGATTCTGGTGTGGTCTGATACTCCTGATCTGCTCCTTCCACTGCTGAATCATATCTTTGGAGTGGTTGATATTGCCCCTGTCCTCATGGCTGAACCATCTGTTCCTGCTCTTAGTGCAGTTGCTTCAGAACTGGCAAAATGGCGTCTGAAGCCCGGGATGAGTTTTGCGATCCGGGCACGGCGCGAACAGGTTCCCGGATTTACCAGCCAGGAACTTGGTGCAGCAGCAGGAGGTGCAGTCCTTGACGCAGTTCCGGGTGTCAGGGTTGATCTCACCCATCCTGACTATGAAATATTCTTGGAAGCGCGAAAGGAGGGGGGTATTGCGTATGATGTTCGGATCCCCGGGCCGGGAGGGTTACCATATGGCACCCAGGGCTCTGCCCTTTCCCTGCTCTCTGCTGGAATTGACTCACCGGTTGCCTCCTGGATGATGATGAAACGGGGGGTAAAAGTCACCTTCCTGTATGTTGATACCGGTGTGTATGCTGGCCCTGATTGTTACCACAATGTCCTGCGAAATTTCGCTGCGCTCTCATCCTGGGTCCCTGGTATCAGGCTGGATATGCATGTGGTACAAGCACAACCGTTTTACGACCTGCTGATGGTAGAACAGGAACCACGGTACCGATGTGTCCTATGCAAGCGGGGTATGCTTCTCATGGGTCAGGCATTTGCACAGCAACGAAAGTACGCTGCACTGGTAACCGGAGACAACCTTGGGCAGGTTGCGACCCAGACTCTCCAGAACATTGTCACCATCTCATCCTCTGTAATGGTACCGATCCTCCGGCCTCTCATCGGGTATGATAAAGAGGAGATCATCTCCCTCGCCCGAAAGATTGGGACTTTCACGAACGATCCCGGTGATACCTCCTGCGGGGTGGTTCCCTCTAAACCGGCAACGGCCGCAGATCAACAGGTCATTGAAACGGTTGAAACAAGGCTCAACATCAAAGATCTGATCCCTTCCCTTCTCCAATCAGGTTATCGGGTCTCTGCAATGAACGGAAAAATTGTTCCTGAAAACGAACCAGGTTCTAAAAGTAAGGGATGGATCTGAGTCCAGACAACGATGAACATGTTAGCCGGATTTTACCGGCAGTCCCTCTTCCCTGGCAATCTCAAGAAACATATCAGCCACGTACCTCGCCTGCTCTTCAGTGATACCATAGGGATTAAACTTCCAGACCTTGGTTGATCCTGCGATGATCCCGGTAATCCCCCGTTCCCGAAGTGCACTGATCAGGAAAAATCCTTTCTTTTTATTGGTTTTTGCTGCCTTGTCAAAGGACCCGGTGGTATTCATCCGGGTCAGGGGGTGTTTGCGTGGGTACTCACTCATCACCTGAGTGCCTTCGATTGAGCAGAGGGCATCTACTATCCGGTTACACCGGGAAAGGTGCTGGTCATATTGCTTCACTCGTTCCCGAACATGAGGGAATGAGGCCATCATCCCCATCGAAGTCACTCCCATCAGCGTGCATCCCATCATTTCAACCTCCTTGACACCGAAGGTTCTGCCCGTGATATCCCCTTTAACCTGGGTCGTCCTGAATAACGTATCAGCCCACTCTGATGTGGTTGCCAGCACTCCTGATGGAGCCGGAGCTGCCATGCTTTTATGTCCTGATCCAACCAGAAAATCAGCGCCAATATCCTTCCCATCAACCGGCATGATACCAATGGTATATGCCCCGTTGCACAAAACCGGGATATCATACTGGTGTGCAACCCGGGCAATATCCTGCACCGGGTGGAGATTGCCGTACTGGTAATCCACCTCTTCCACATAGAGTAGTGCAGGGGTTTTTCCTGCACTTCTGGTGACTTCCTCAATTCGTGAAGCCACCGCATCAGCAGTAATTATGTTTGCGTCGTTTGCAGGAACCTCATGGGGGACACCTCCTGCCTGTTCAACTGAAAGAAACTCGGTGTAATGGGAGAATGCAGTAAGGAGTACCGGGTCTCCTTTCCCAACCACGGTATCTGCGACAGCCTGAAACCCCCGCCGCGCCCCAGGGACCAGGCGGGCAATATCCATATTAAGAAATTTTGCCAGTTCATCATGAAACCGGGCAAGTGGTGGTTTTTTGATGCAGTCAAGCCGGAACGGCTTTTCGCAGTTATCACAGACCGAGTATCCATCCCCGTACGCGAGTACTGCTTTCATCGCGTCAGCACTCAGCCTTCCTCCTGCCTGGATGGGATCCAGGTTGATGAAGAGTTCTTCGATAAGCCGGGTATCGATCCCCTCACCACAGTTCATGATACCAGTTCCTCTCTCAGGATACTGATCTGTTTTTCTAGTTTTTCCAGTGATTTTGCAGTATTTGCCTTCTGTTCCGCTGATAACTGGTGTAAGGGAGCGGTCTCCCTGAGTATCCCCCTGATATCACTTAGCAGAAATAAACCCTGAAATACTGCTTCTGCAGCTCGTCTTGACATATTTTTCCGGAGCCCCCTCGTGGATCATAATTGTGATGAATTTTGATATCTACCTGTTCTCATTCAAAGTCAGGTAAAATATCCATATACTCTTATCAGGCAGACTCCCTCTCAGTAACATATGACCAGTAGCAGGTTGCTGGATAACAGGCTTACCGGCACCAGCGTTCTTCATTATACATTTCAAACACCGGCTGACGCTCCCATGACCATTGGAGATCTAGTGGTGGTTGATGATCAGCAGAATCTGATCCGCTTTTTTGCCAGAATTACCGGAATCGGGCATAATGACCAGACTGGTCCGCCTGATGCCCACAGTGATACCTCACTGATGATGACTGCCTACCCTATCGGGTGCATCGGAGTGGATGACGTCTTTCGGCGTCCCCGGGTAATGCCTGCGCGTTATTCCACGGTCAGGACCCTTGCTCCTGAAGACATCACCTATCTGAACAGGTTTATGGGTGAGATCGAGATTGGTCTGGTGGTCAGTGGTCAGCGTCCGATCCCCGAGCTCCCGGTCAGGATACCGGCAAAAATTCTTTCCCAACATATGGGAGTTTTTGCCACCACTGGTATGGGAAAAAGTAATTTCATGAAGGTCTTCTGTGCCTCGGCCATATCTGCGCGGCTCTTTGGTCTGCTCATTATAGATCCTCATGGAGAGTATGCGGCAGGACTACGTTCTGATTACGAGAGTCGCGGGCTCCTCCATCACCCCGATGCAGATACCGGGCTCTCGGTGTATTCAGTTCAAAATGAGGTTGTCAGGACTGAACTTGCAATGAATCAACTCCTGATCTGTCACGATGATCTGAGCATCACCGATCTCACCCTTCTCTTTGATCTCCTTCCCTCTGAGCGCGAAGTGATGAACCTTCTCACCACGTTTCCCGGCAGGGACATCATCGACTTCTTCATGAACGAGGATGTGGAATCTCTTCCCTCTCATGTCAAGACCACCGCATATATCGGTGATCACCAGGATATCGCCCAACGAATCAGAAGTGCCAGCCCTGATGCACTCCGGGTGGTACAACGCCAGATTCAGACTCTTGTGGATATCTCATCAGAATTTCTGCATCAGACCGAATCATCGGTTCCGGCGATCATTGAAGATCTTCTGGCTAACAAGGTGGTGCTGATTGATATTCCCCGGATGAGTGAGGTCGCTGAACTCTTCCTGCTCTCAGTCATCTCACGGGCAGTATTATCCCGGTACAAGCACGTTGTTCAATCCGGGCGGGCTGGAGAAGATGAACCTCATCGGGTTCTCCTCACGATCGAAGAGGCCCAACGGGTTCTCTCTATGGAGTCGGAAAAAACAGGGATTTTCAGACAGATTGCGATGGAGGGAAGAAAATTCGGGGTAGGTCTGTGTGCAATCACTCAGCAACCAAAGAACATTGATCCCCGTGTTCTCGCCCAGATGAATACGTTTGTAATCATGGGCCTTGCTGATCGACAGGATCGGGAGACGATTGCGTCATCAGCAAAACATGATCTCCGCGTGCTGGATCTTGAGATCCAGACGTTGGATCGGGGTGATGCAATCATCTCCACAGTTGGAATTCCTTTCCCGGTCAGTTGCCATGTACACCGGTATGAAGATTATATTGAGTACATATCACGGGATTATGAAGGGATTTGATTACCCTTCCAGTTCTTTTCTGAATGCAATCCAGTATAACAGGCCAGAAAAGATGAGTCCGCCGATAAGATTTCCAATGGTAACCGGGATCAGGTTACTAATCCACATAGCAGACCATCCGAGGTCTGCCACCTCAGGCCCGACCTGAGCAACCTGAAGCGGAGTAAGTCTTCCTGCAGTGAGCAGCCCGGCTGGGATCAGGTACATGTTGGTTACCGCGTGTTCAAGACCGCTTGCTGACATTGCCATGACCGGGAACCAGATTCCCATGATCTTCCCGAGGGCATCATCTGCACATAATGCGAGCAGGACACCGAGGTTCACCAGCCAGCCCGCCGCAAGTGAACTTCCTATGAGGGAGAAAAATCCGGCAACTCCAATCTCGCTGCATTTAGCTGCTGCAATACTTACGGTCGTAATCCCGGTAGATGACACGCCGGCAATTCCTGATGAATCGGTAACGATCAGGGGTCCGGCAGCCATCAGGGCAGCAAACAAAAATGCACCGATGAAGTTACCAACCCATACAGATCCCCAGAGACGCAGTACCATCATCCATGAGATCTGTGCTCTGAATGCAGCCATCGGAGCCAGCATTGCATCACCGGTGAACAGTTCTGCGCCGGTCAGGATGGTCAGGATGACCCCGAGCGGGAAAACTGCACCCCCTATGAAACGGACCATCCCTATGCCGAGGGTCAGTTCTATCCCGCTCGTGACTGCAACCATCAGAGCCGCTCCCATTCCGATATAAGCTCCGGACATGGCTCCTCTGAGCATGAGGTTCCATACCGGGAGGTGAGTCTTATAAACTCCCAGTTCTGACCCAGCCGGAAGAATGGATACGGGTGGATTACAACTCATGATTCCCTCCTAAACCACTCATCAGGATTAGTTGGACACGCATCTTCATTTCACTTCCTCTGTATTGTTCAGGAGAGGGCCATGTATGCAATTACCGAAAGAACAACTGCAAGTAACAGCATCCCTGTGCTGATAGGGATGATATAGACCAGTATCGTGTTCACAATGCTTGCGAGTTGTGCGATGGAATCTGATCCAAAGATAACCACTCCTTCGCATGATGCAGTACTTCCTGCTGCTTCTGCAGGTGAAAGATCATCAAGAGCCCGTGTCACTCCGTCATCGATGTACGGCA
>NZ_JAJRBM010000290.1 GCF_028679455.1 Methanospirillum sp.
CCATCCTCTTTTTTAAAATAAAACTCAAACAACAGATTAATATCCCTGATCTGCTGGGCTAATTCAAAGAGAATATTCCGGCTTTCATTGATCCCCATCCTGACCTCGCTGTCAGGGACTTTTTTTGCCAGTTCACGGAGTTTAACAGACTCTTCCTTGATTTCATCTACATGTTCGCCGAGTTCTTTCAGGTAATCTACAAATTTTTCTTCGATATTTACCCCAAAAAAAGCCTCCATGTGTTCAGACAATTCTGCCATGATTATTAGTCTGATTTGTCCGGATAAAAAACCTACATCCGGACCGATATCACCATTTGATTAAAATTTTCGTTTAGAGGCCAGAAAAATTATCCAGACCACAGGTATTTTACCTCCCAACCAGATTACTTAAGAATAATATGGAAGTCGATCCCCGATTATATTCACGTGGGGGTATCATTACCGAGCGTGATCCCGAACGATGCATCATTCGCCTCAGGATCCCCGCAGGTATGGCTACTCCCGAACAACTTATTGGTATCGGAAAAATTGCCCGTACCTATGGCGATGGTAGAGTACACCTGACTGTGCGTCAGACCATTGAGATTCCTGGAGTAGACCCAAACCGGATTGTACCGATGCTGGTTGCGCTGAAAGATAATGGAACTCCGCTGGGATCAGAACGACAGGAGATTGTGAATGTGACGGCCTGCATGGGGACTGATCATTGCAAATACGCAAATATCGATTCCCTGGCACTTGCCAAGGAGATAGACACAAAATTTTTCGGTAAGGAACTACCGGTAAAGATGCGAATTGCCATATCTGCATGCCCGAACGGATGTGCCAGCGAACGAATGAACGAGATAGGGATAACTGGTGTCAGGCAGCCATATCGCGATCATGATGCCTGCACCGGGTGTGGAACCTGCGAAAAATACTGTCGTGAACGGGCAATTATCATTAAGAGGGGGGCTGTAGATCTTGATACCAACCGATGTATGGAATGTGGGATCTGTGTCCTGCCCTGTCCATTCGAGGTTCTCAAAGCAAGTGAACCCCGGTTTCGGATCACCGTTGGCGGAAGAAGAGGACGGCATCCAAAAGTGGGCAGAGAACTGATAACAGTATCAGATCCTGAAAAAGTCCTCGAAATTGTAGGAAAGATCATCAAATGGGTCTATGAACTGGCCTCTAGTGACGAACTGCTCCCTGAACAACTTGATGAACTTGGGTTTAGTGAGTTCAAACAAACCATCAGGGACCAATATGAAGAAGTAAGAAACTGGCCGCCAGAACAGGATGAGGAATCAGATCTGCTTTAACAAACGAATTATGTAGAAGAAAAGGAGAAGATCATTCATGCAAAAGTACCAGTGCCTAGAATGTGCCTACATATATGATCCCGAAAAGGGAGATAAAACCCAGAATATCCCTCCTGGAACTCCATTTGAAAAACTCCCTAAAACCTGGGTATGTCCTGAATGTAAAGTCTCAATCCAGAAAAAGGGAGTCTGGGTCCCGAGAGACTAATACCTGATTTTCGTGGTAGGTATCCCCCATACTACCCGTAATATATACCCTTTTTTCTCCGAATATCTGGGCGCTCAATAAACCACCGCATAATAATGGTCAGATTAATACCTTGGATCCAGTTCTGAATAATGCCGGCAGGGGATATTAATAAAAAAATATATCCGAGTTTAATTAACAACAAAGTCTGGTTAAATTGTTACAAACACATTCTGGGCAGAATAAACCATGAAATGTAAAATCTGATACCATATTATTCATCCACCAATGTTCATCATGGTTTTGCGCCTCATACAGTAGGCCGAGAATTACTGTTTTTTTGTTTTGTGCCTATTCACCGGAAGTAAACCCCCCGCGAAAGGCCCGTATATCTTGTTTGTTAGGCAACAAAAATCCGGGCAATGAGAACCTTAATTAAAAAAAACCAACGCAATAAGTTAAAAAGTATTAAATTGCGTAAATAGTGCCTAACAATTGCAATAAATCGATGCGAGGGATTACTTCCTTTCCAAACAAGTGCCATGCCCAACTCTCATTTCAAACCGAAATGCTTATAGGTTAAAATCCCCATGACTCACAAAATACCGAAGTATTAGACCCAAATCCTTTATATTCCCCACGTTGACCGTTATTTAATCGGGATAGATCTGCAGTACTAACGCTCTTGGATTTTTGATCAATTCAGATCAGGATCCTGTTATTGAGAAGAGCCCTCTGCTGCATATCTGAACCGGATCTACAATCGGGGTGCATTATGGTGAAAACCAGCACTTCGAATCTCTATGAACTCACCCACCCGGATAGTAATCCGGTCACGGGTGTTTCCTGGACGGAGCATCAGATGACGAAAAAGATAACTCTCAATCTTATCACCTGCCGGACCATCCAGCAGGGGGTGGGAATGGAGGCGGGAAAGACTTCGCAGAAGTACTTTGATGCAGCCTCTATCATCCACATGCATGAAGATGACATGAAAAAACTGGGTATTATGGCAAACAGTAATGTTCGTGTCACCAGCAAGGATGGAACAATAGTTGTTAAAGCAGTGCGAACTCGTGAGGATCTTGTACCAGGACTTGCACACCTCCCGATGGGTCCGTGGGCCAATGCTATTGTGTCTGCATATACCTACTCAACCGGAGAACCTTGTTTCAAGGGATTCCCCGTTGACATCGAACCTGCAGAGACAGAAAAGGTCATGGAAGCTGTTGAACTTGTTCAGACACTCTGCTATGGTCCGGACAGAAAACCCCCAGCGAGGCAGTAAAAATGACAAAAGTCGTAACCGATGTCGTGTGTCCATTCTGTGGAACACTCTGCGATGACCTTGCAATAACCGTTTCTGATGACGGAAAACAGATCATTGACTGCCAGAATGCCTGTGCAATCGGTGCAGAAAAGTTCCTTCATACCTCTGCCGGCCATGGCAGAATCACCCGTCCACGCAAACGCCAGCCAGATGGTTCATACAAAGAGATCACCTACGATGAAGCCATCGAATACACCGCCCAGATGCTGGCTAAAGCTAAGAAGACACTCTGGTACGGGTGGGCATCCACCAGTTGCGAAGCAATGGCAGTCGGGCACAAGGTTGCTGAAAAAGCAGGAACCATGGTGGATAACTGTGCAACCGTATGCCATGGATCGTCACTGCTTGCCATACAGGATGTCGGTGTCCCAAGTTGTACTCTCGGAGAAGTCAAGAACCGTGCAGACCGTGTCGTCTTCTGGGGATGCAACCCGGCTCACGCTCACCCCCGGCACATGTCCCGGTACTCAATCTTCCCACGTGGTTTCTTCACTACCAAAGGACACAAGGGAAGGAAGATCATCGTTGTCGATTGCCGGTACACAGACACTGCCAAGTGTGCTGATGAATTCATCCAGATCGACCAGTCCTACGATTATGAAGTTCTGGACGCATTCAGAACGGTTGCCCGCGGACATGACATTCCAGACGTAGTCGGTGGAGTTCCGAAAGAAAAGATCATTAAGGCCGTTGAAACCCTGAAGGAAGGAAGATTCGGAGTTATATTCTTCGGAATGGGACTTACCCACACACTCGGAAGAAACCACAATATCGACATCGCTATCAACCTGACCAGAGACCTGAACGACTTTACCAAGTTCTCCATCGTTGCCATGAGAGGACACTGGAACGTTACCGGTTCAGGACAGGTTCTCTCCTGGCAGTACGGATTCCCATACTGTGTTGACCTGACCCGCAGAACCCATGCCCGGTACCAGCCAGGTGACACTTCATCAGTTGATCTGCTCCGTAGAAAGGAAGTTGATGCCTGTATCTGTATCGCATCTGATATCGGAGCTCACTTCCCAATCGAAGCTACCAGACACATGGCACAGATTCCATCTGTCTGCATTGACCCGCATATCAACCTGACCACCGAGATCTCGGATGTTCACATCCCGGTTGCCCTGGTGGGTGTCGAGGTTGCAGGCTGTGCATACCGGATGGACAATGTTCCAATGGCATGCAGAAAGGTTGTTGATCCACCAGAGGGCATGTTAACTGATGAAGAACTCCTCGAAAAGGTCTATGTAAGACTCTGTGAAATCATGGGGGATTCATAAATGAGTGAAATTCTGATCAAGAACGGACATGTCTTTGATGTTGTCAGTGGCGTAAAAGGAGACGCAAAAGATATCGCCATCAAGGATGGCAAGATCGTAGACAAGGTCTCATCAAAGGCTAAGACCATTGACGCATCAGGAAAGACCGTCATGGCCGGAGCACTTGATATCCATGCCCATGTTGCCGGTCCAAAGGTCAACCTTGGCCGTTGGTTCCGTCCGGAAGACAAGTGGTACCGTGGCCAGATGCGTGGTGGGATTGTTAAGGAAACCAGCCGTATGGAGCAGGGATTCTCAATTCCTTCAGTATTCAGAACAGGATACTGCTACGGCCGAATGGGATACACCTTCGTAATGGAAGCAGCCATGCCACCACTCTATGCACGGCATGTCCATGAAGAGATCCACGACACTCCAATCATCGATGAGGCAGCACTTCCGGTATTCGGAAACAACTGGTTCGTCATGGAATATCTCAAGGAAAAGGATATTCAAAAGACTGCAGCATACATTGCCTGGCTCATGAGGGTGACCAAAGGGTACGGTATTAAAGTCGTCAACCCCGGTGGCACAGAAGCGTGGGGATGGGGTCTGAACTGTCTTGGCATCAACGATGAGGTTCCATACTTCGATATCACTCCGGCAGAGATTACCACCGGTCTGATCGAGGCCAACGAATACCTCGGTCTTCCGCACTCAGTTCACATCCACCCGAACAGTCTTGGTGACCCGGGCAACAATCCGGTAACCATTGACACCATGAAACTGGCTGCAAAATATAAGCCTAACAACAAGTTTGGTCGTGAGCAGGTTCTGCACATGACTCACCTGCAGTTCCACTCATATGGTGGTTCAGGCTGGGGAGACTTCTGCTCGGCATCCAAGGAGATCATGGATTACGTCAACAAGCACAAAGAGATCACCTTTGATACCGGAAACGTAACCCTTGACGAGACCACCACCATGACCGCAGACGGTCCGTTCGAACACCACCTCTGTGCACTCAACCACCTCAAGTGGTGTAACGTGGATGTCGAACTTGAGACCGGATCTGGTGTTGTGCCATTCATCTACAGTCCCAACGTCTTCCCCTGTGCAGTACAATGGGCAACCGGTCTTGAACTCGCCCTCCTTGCCAAGGATCCAATGCGGACTATGATCACCACCGATCACCCGAATGCAGGTCCGTTCACCCGCTACCCACGTGTCTTTAAGTGGCTCATGAGCAAGAAGACCCGTGATGAGCAGATGGCAGCATTCAAAAACAGCGGCAAAGTGGCAGATGCAACCATCCTGAACGAACTCGACCGCGAGATCACACTTTACGAACTCTCCCAGATGACCCGTGCAGCTCCCGCAAAGGCCCTGGGTCTTTCCAGTACTCGCGGAGGACTGGCCACCGGTATGGATGCAGATGTTGCAATCTATGATATCGATCCAACCAAGATGCCAACCGATCCGGAGACAATTGAAAAGGTGTTCTTAAACGCTTCATATCTCCTGAAGAACGGCGAGATTGTCATAAGCGACGGTCAGATCGTCTTTGAGAATCCAAAGAAGATGACATTCTGGGTCAATGCAAAAGCACCGGAAAACAAACAGGTTAACCGTGACATCAGGGAGAAATTCCTCAGATATTACACCGTTACCCAGGCAAATTACGAGGTTCCGGACTCATATGCACCCCATCCCTTTGTGATTGAAACTGAAGCAAATGTGTGAGGTATCAGGGATGAAAACAGTAACCATAACCATGAAAAATGTTCCCGATCTTTATCTCGAAGGAGATATGATCACACCGGATCAGTTTGCGGGAAAGACTAACGAAGAGATTGCTGCTCTCCGTACCTATGAGGGACGAGAGACCTACTGCCTCGGAGATAACTTTGAAATCAGCGGTGATGCAGTGGGTGCAACCCCTGCAGAAACCAAGATCATCGTTAAAGGCGACTGTACAAAGGTTAAGTACATTGGTATGAACATGACCGCCGGAGAAGTTGTTGTCGAAGGCAGTTGTGATATGTATACCGGTGGCTGGATGAAGGGAGGAAAACTCCACGTAAAAGGTAACGTGGATTCCTTCTCCGGACTTGGTATGGAAGGTGGCGAATTTACCGTCGATGGAAATGCAGGTAACTTTATCGGAGCCTCTTACCGTGGTGACTGGCGTGGAATGCAGGGCGGAGTCCTTCGTGTCAAAGGAAATGTTGGGAGTGATATCGGTACCTTCATGAATGGGGGCACCCTCATTGTCGAAGGAAATGCAGATGTCCACATAGGAACCCATGCTGAAGGGGGAACCATCATCATTAAGGGTAACGCCAACCGCAGGATTGGTGGCCAGATGGTGAAAGGAACGATCTATGTCTACGGTGACATAACCTACATGATGCCAGGATTTCAGTACACAAAAGACGTGGAACTTGAAGTCGATGGCGACAAGGCTGTCTTTGCCGAGTATATCGGTGACCTCGGAGAGCGTCACTCCAAGTCAAAGGGCCAGGTTGTATACGGTAAGATATACCGGAAGAAATAACACGATTCCTTTTTTTCAATAGCCACCGGTTCAGTATTGCCACGGGTAACTGCACAAAAAAAGAAACAGGATGGTCGTCGATATCCAGTTATGTCCGGATCATATCAATAAACGCTTCAACCCGTGTCCGGATCTGCTCAGTATCAGCCTGAGAGTAATCGGTTTCGATCTGCATAACCGGAATGCCTTTCTCTTTCATGGCTTTCGTGAGAATCCGCGACTCCACGTTATAGGTGTGGCAGCCAATCCAGGTGACGTCCACGATGCCGTCTGCATGATACTCGTCTGCAACTCTGGCAAGGATATCCATACGTTCGGTATTCGGACTCATACAGGAGCAGGGGGTTTTCAGGTATTTACGTGCAACGGCACGGACAAGATCCGGCTCATTGACATCAACATCGTGAAGATATTGTTTCATTCCTGCGCAATTCTCGATATACACGATAGCGGCACCTGACTCCTCGATTATCTTCAGAACTTTCTCTGAACCAAGCCCGGTCGGAACGCCGGTTACGATGATCCGTGGTGTGCCTTTTGGGAACGCACCGACACCATCTGCCTGCATCTTCTTTCCTTCCTCGATGACAGCCTTCAGATGGGTGTTGAACTCTTCAGGATCATAGGTGAAGTTCCGGGCCCATGTTACCTTGAGGAGATCAAGACCTGAAATTACAGGCGGATCTGCACGGTTCAGATCGGCAGCTTCTCTGATGAGTCGCCTCTGTTCATTCATCCGGTTGATGGCAGCCTTGAGTGAATCTGTTGTGATGGTGACACCGAGTCTCTGTTCGATCTCACTCTTGCACCGCTGAACCTCAGAGAACCAGTACTCATCCTGGGCTTTGCCGTTTGCACCCTGGGGCACTTCTAGAACGATTGTCGGCTTGAAGGTACTCATCAGTTCAAACATCTTCTTCTTGCCGTCACAGGTTGTTTCACCGATTATAAACTCTGCATTGACAAAGAACGGACATTTATCGGTTATTGCAAACCCATAACTCGATTTAATAAGTGCACAGAAGTTCCTAGGTAAATCTTTCTCACCATCAGCAATCGGTTCCTCTTTGGTTGCACAGAGTGCAACCGGAAATCCACCGGCTGCCAGAACAAGTTCCTGGGGTGCAAACACACAATAGAACCCGACTATTTTCACATTCTTTGCTTTCAGCCCGGCAACTTCTGCAGATGCCCGGGGCATTGCCTGATCAAACCATGCAAGTGATTCTGCTCTCATATAATCTCCAATACCATGATAGATAGAAATCGGGATCTGGAGCCCGATCGGATGTACTCATACCAATTTCCAGTTTATATTACTGACAAGAAAATCGGTCTTCCACGGGATCTATCTCACCAGTACAATCACTATTGTGAAGAATATGAACGCATACTCATATTTTTTTTAGGCAGTATTCAAAC
>NZ_JAJRBM010000032.1 GCF_028679455.1 Methanospirillum sp.
AGCCCGTGCAATATCATCTTCCTGTATTCTGATCTGTCGTTGTTCTGAAGATTCAGCCACCAGAGCGAATATCTCTTCCAACATGATAAGTTTCAGTTCCCTGACAAACGCCTGGATATCAGCCCCGACATAGTACTGCATCCGGGCTGCGAGATCTGAAACTTCTATCGAGGGATCCAGCAGATCCCTGATCTCTGCAAGATACAGAGAGAGAATTGCTTCACGGGCCGGGATGTCTGGTGCTGGGACATAGATGTGTTTTTCAATTCTGCCAGGACGAAGGATGGCAGGGTCAAGCATATCCGGGCGGTTGGTTGCTGCTACCACGATCACATCCTTGAGTTCTTCAATGCCATCCATCTCGGTCAGAATCTGTGAAAGAACACTCTCTCCGACCCGTGATCCTCCCTGCTGGCCACGTTTCTGAACGAGAGCATCGATCTCATCAAAGAAGATTATGGCAGGCGCTGACTGCCGGGCTTTTCTGAAGGCTTCTCTGACCTGTTTTTCAGAGTCCCCTACCCATTTGGAGAGCAGCTCGGGACCTTTGATCGCGATAAAATTCATCCTTGACTTTGCTGCAATTGCCTTGGCAAGCAGCGTCTTGCCTGTTCCAGGCGGACCAAAGAGAAGGATACCCTTGGGCGGCTTGATCTTCAGTTTTTCAAATGCTTCCCTGCGTTTCACCGGCCATTCGATCACCTTTTCGATCTCGTATTTGACCTGATCAAGACCTGCCACCATATCCCAGGGGACTTCCGGGACTTCAATATACAACTCACGCATTGCCGAAGGTTCAACCGATTTTCTTGCCTCAATGAAGTCACGGTCTGATATTACCAGGTTGTCAATTACTTCTGGGGGAACCTCCTGACCTTCTTTCATCTGCACCATGATGCCACGAAGTGCATGCATCGCAGCCTCCTTACAATGCAGGGCAATATCTGCTCCGACAAACCCGTAACTCAGTTCAGCATAGGATTCCAGGTTTACATCCGGGGCAAGAGGCATGGTCCGGGTATGGACATGGTATATCTCGAGACGACCAGCCCGGTCAGGGATTCCGATCTCGATCTCCCTATCGAACCTTCCTCCCCGCCTTAGTGCCGGATCGATGGCATCCGGGATGTTGGTTGCAGCAATAACAACAACCTGACCACGGGAAGCAAGCCCATCCATCATAGTCAGGAGCTGGGCAGTAACCCTTCGTTCAACCTCGCCTGAAGTTTCCTGTCGTTTGGGTGCAATCGAGTCTATCTCATCAATAAAGATGATTGATGGAGCCTTCTCCCGGGCTGAGTCAAATATCTCGCGGATCTTCTTTTCAGAATCCCCATAGTACTTACTCATCACCTCAGGACCTGAAAGTGGCACAAAATGTGCATCCACTTCACTGGCAACTGCTTTTGCGAGCAGGGTTTTCCCGGTTCCCGGTGGTCCGTAGAGAAGCACCCCCTTGGGTGGGTCGATACCGAGTCGTTCAAATACCTTCGGATACCTGAGTGGGATCTCGATGATCTCTCTGATCAGACTGATCTCCCGGGAAAGACCCCCGATATCTTCATAATGGATCACGGACTCTTCGTGCCTGACCTCTTCAGTCTGGTACGGGACATCATGCAGAATAACCTCGGTGGAAAAGGTCACTACTCCGATCCCTTTTGGTTCTATCCTGGACACAATGAAATTGACCGTATTTCCGATCAGATCAATCCTGACGGTCTGCCCTTCAAGAACCGGCCTGCCCCTCAGTTTTTTTGCAAGCAGAATCTCAGGATTGTTCAGGGTGATACTGGTTACCGGCTGGAGAATGACTTTATGAAGGTCATGGGCAAAGACCCGTTTTACCATCACCTTATCATCGATCCCACACCCGGCATTACTACGGATCTCCCCGTCTATGGCGATCTCATTTCTTCCGTGCCCGGCGTTCTGGGTACTCCATGCAGCTGCTACTGCCTTTTTTGCTCCTAATATCTCGATAAATTCCCCATTTACGATTCCAAGGGCACGCATCACTGCCTGATGAAGCCGTGCAATTCCCTTTCCTGCATCCTCTTCTGCAGCCCTGATCACCTCGAGTCTAATACCTCCCGTTGGATTCATGATTTGCTCCCTGAAACCCTCATCACTCCATCTTCGGTAACCACTGCAGTCATGTCGATATCATTAAATTCTGTGGGAAGCAGCGGGACTTCCTGACAGGAGAAGGCAAGTCCAATCGTTCTGATATGGGTATGTGTAGAAAGGAACCGATCATAATATCCTGCTCCATATCCCAGTCGGGCACCGGACCTGTCAAATCCGAGCATGGGGATGACCGCAGTAGTGACATCAGCAGGATCTGCAGGGATCTCAAATCCGATCGGTTCGGGAACATGAAACGTGCTTGCTATCAGGCAGGAGGGTTCCTCAAGATACGAGAGACGAAGACTGGTGTCCTCTTTTTGGATGATTGGGACTATTACCTGGATATTTTCGGTGATAAGAAATGAAATGAGTGTCGATGTCTCAACTTCAGGTTCTTTTGCGCAGTATACCAGTACCTGTTCATCAGATCCAATGAGTTTCTGAAGATGGTCACAGATGATCCGGCTTTTCTCCTGTCGCTCCTCTACCGATAGTGCCCATCTGCGATCTCTGAGCATATTACGGATTACTTCCTTGCTTATGGTGATAGTATTCCCCCTGTCATACGATGCTGCACCATTCATCTCCAGAAATAAATGAAAATCAGATACTATCTGATTCCAGTTACCGTGAGTAATGATGCGATATCAGAATAAAAAAACTTAGAGGTTTGAAATTTTCAGACAAACCTTACTTTAAAAATTATTCGGAGGTGATCCAGTCATAGAGGAATGCTGCCGCCACTGCACCCAGTACCGGGCCAATCACGTAGATCGGGTAATTAATGAAGAGATTATTTCCTCCTAGGAGAAGATCTCCGAGGTATGGGCCGAAGGTTCGTGCCGGATTAAGTGATGCTCCGGCGATATTGCCGGTGGTAGTGATGACCCCTCCGACAGTCAGACCGATGATAAGACCTGCAAAACCTGCCGGTGCCTGGCGGTCCACGGCAACGCCCATAATGACCAGCATAAGAATGAAGGTACCGATGCCTTCGGCAAGCATCGCCTGACCCATGCTGATACCGGGAAACGGAGCCGTTGCTCCAAGGCCGCCGATAGTGACTGCATCCATCCCTGCTGAAGCAGCAAACAGGAAACTCCCGATGGATGCTCCGATGATCTGGGCGAGAATATATGCTCCGCAGTCAGTAGTAGGGAATCGTTTCGTTGCCCAGAGTGCGATAGTGACTGCCGGATTGATGTGAGCTCCTGAGATCCTTCCGGTTGCGTAGATCACTGCGGTGATGACAAAAGCAAATGCAAGACCAATAGCCAGCCAGTCACCGAGGCCACCGAGTGCTCCTATCCCGATGTTATAGGGTGAAGTGGGTTTTGTCCCCTGACTGATCATCAGGGTGATCGCAGCAGCACCTGCTCCCATGTACACCAGAAGTGCAGTTCCGATCCCCTCTGCAACTGATCGTTTCAACAGGGAGACCATGTTACCTCCCTTTCTTAACTGCTGCTGCACAATCTTCGCAGAGTATTCTGGGCAGGGTCCGGCCTAACTTCTGGGATGGGAACGGGTATCCCCCTTCCCATACCGGCTGTTCTTCCCTGATTAGATGGTCCATACAAAGGCCCATACCACAGATGATACAGATACCAACCGCATCAGTGTCCATCCCCTGCTTTTCACAGATATAGCATTTCATCAGTCATCACCATTATACTGCTTCGCGGTACTGACAGTACTCATGCCTGAAGTCTGCACATGAGGCAGATGCACAGTTTTTGCAGATTCGTGCCGGTGCAGCAGGGATCTCCTTCTTCAGAGCGATAACATTGGTCATCAGGGTTGCAGTAATCGGCTCACTAGTGAGCAGGCAGGGATAATCCGCAAGCCTCATCAGAGCAGACAACCGGACCGTGATGGCACAGGCAGGGTACGCATACCACTGGGGATTGTTAATGATCTCATGGCTGAATATCGGAGAGAGATCGATGGGAAGACCTGATACGGTTGGTTTGAGATCTTTTCCTGATCCGTTTCTGATCTTGCGTGCCCGGTCAATGATCCCCCAGCCCCGGTAGATCATATCCATGAAATCGCAGTTATGCAGTTCTGCTGCTGCTCCCCGGATTGGTTTGAGTTGGACAAAGTTGTGATACCGCTTGGTGAGCAGGTCTACGATCATCAACGCGTTGAACCCATCCATCTCAAGAATGTACTCGACTGCAGCAGCACTTGCACCGGTTGCAACTGACACCAGTTGTTCAGGCGTCTTGAACTTGCTGATGGATGCCATCATACTCTTCTCAATCACATCGGTTACTGCCTCGATGATAC
Organism: Methanospirillum sp.; assembly: GCF_028679455.1. Classification (GTDB taxonomy): domain Archaea; phylum Halobacteriota; class Methanomicrobia; order Methanomicrobiales; family Methanospirillaceae; genus Methanospirillum. Next base: position 4,423 of record NZ_JAJRBM010000032.1, read on the forward strand.
CCATCACCATATCATCCTTGCACATGTTGAAAGTGGACTGAGAGATATGATGCGCAACATCACCGACACAGTATGCAGGGATGGTGACTATGTTTGCATAATGGACCTTGTCATCTATTGCAGCCTGAACAAAAGGCTCCATTTTTGCCCTGTACTCCTGCATGTATTTTCTACAGTCAAATGAGTTCTGACCGAGTGAATCCATAAGTTCTGCCTGTGCATTTACCGGATTTGTATAGATCGAGGCAAGCATCTCGATCTCTTTTTTGGTTGCAGCCGCAAGTGTGTCACCTGCTTCAACCGCATGGGCAAATATGTCACCAACCCCGTAACTGGTGTTCATTCCCCATGATTTTGCTGCAAGGATAGCCTTTTTGTGATCATCCGGGATATGAGTGTTCTGCAGGATCTGATTCACTACATTGCTGGTACTGCCTGGAATCAGAGCAAAATCAACCACACAGGTAGGTCCGTAAAACCCTGCATATCTCCGTGATGACTCCTTTCCGATTATTGCTTCACTCTTCTTAACCTGTTTGACAAACTCGGCAAGACTTTTCTTAAATGCCGGATCTTTGTCACAGAGAATCTCGAGGATTACCGGGGTCTGGTAATGTTCGACAAATGGATCGTCCTCAGGCCTGACCGTTTTCGTGAGTTTGGAGAGGATGGTGTAATGCGATTTTACTGATTCCTTATGGAGATCTATCACGGCTTTGCTCTGATCTTTACCAGCTTTCATCCCGGCTACCGCATCAAGATAGGGTTTCGCATCGGTCATTACAAATTTGGTGCCGCGTTTCTTCTGTATGGTGCTGACGTCAGCACGTTGTGCTGCCATTGCTTCCCGGATCATCTTCTCGAATAATTCTTTCATGCTGAACAACTCTCTGGCAGGTGTACCCGCGAAAAGAGGTTACTGTCCGTTATGCAGAACTCTCTGGATCATGTATCCCCTGGGATAAGCCCTCTCATTGCAGAAAAAGATCAGGATGATCAATCTTTTGCAGGTCAGGACCGGATGGAGCAGGTACCCGCTGTCAAATGACCAGTTATGCCTGTAGCCATATAAGGGTATCAGACAGTGATGAAACCTGGATTAAAAAAGAAAGATATCCCTGTATTTATCCCCATATTTTGAGGAATACACAAAAGACGATCCAGGAGAATACGGCAGTAAGCGGAATGGTGATAACCCATGCTGTTACGATCTGCCTGACCATCCCCCAGTTTACTGCAGAACTCCCCTGGGTAGCTCCAACCCCCATAATACACCCGCTGATGGCATGGGTGCTTGAGACCGGCACTCCGAAGAGGGTGACCAGGAGAAGAACAAGTCCACCGCCGGCTTCAGCACAGAATCCCTGATATGGGCGGAGATGAGTTATTCGTTTTGCCATTGTCTGAACGATCCGCCATCCCCCGGTAAGCGTTCCCACCGATATTGCTGCACTTGAGAGCAGGATTACCCAGAGGGGTACAGAAAAATCACTGAGTACTCCTGCAGTTACCAGCATAGCAGTGATGACACCCATTGCATGCTGTGCATCATTACTGCCATGCCCGATACTGTAGAATGCAGATGAGATGATCTGCAGCCGGTTAAAAAGGTGATTCATCTTTTTATGATCCTTGTTTCTACAGATCCTGATGATCAGGCAGCCAAAAATGAAGGCTAGTGCCAGACCAAGCGATGGTGAGATCATAATGAACAGGATAATACTGACAATTCCTGACAGGGTCAGGGCATGAAGTGCAATACTGATGGGAATGGCGAAAACGAATCCAAAATATGCCCCAATGCCGGTATATTGCAAAAGATTATCTTCCTTTTTGAGGTACGCAATCAGAGTTAGGATACATGCACCAGCGATGATCCCCCCCACTCCGTACCAGATAAGACCACGGATCAGATCCAGAGTCGGTAAAATTACTACTGATGGCCCGCCGAATGCAACTGCAGCACCGATTAATCCACCAATCATTGCGTGAGTCGAAGAGATTGGGATACCGACATACGCGGTAAAATAGATCCAGAATGATGCCACCAGGATGCCGATGATCATCACATCGATAGTCATCCATCCTGGAACAATAATCCCTTTTCCGATAGTTTTTGCAATAGCGGTGGTAAAAAATAATGGGCCGATAAGGTTAAAAAAAGCTGCAAGAGATACTGCCTGGAGAGGAGTTAGTACTCTGGTAGCTACTATTGTTGAGATTGAGTTCGCAGCATCATGCAGCCCGTTTAAAAAATTAAAAAGGAGAGCCACGACGATGCCGATGATGAGGATTGGCTCCATAACTACATTAGGAATGACGGATGCTGATGTCGGAAAGGACGTTTGTCACATCCTCGCATTTATCTGTCGCTGTCTCCAGGCACTCGTAGATATCTTTGAGTTTGATGATCGTCACCGAATCTGTGTTCAGAAATAACTGTTTGATGGATCGGGACAGGAGGTCATCAGCAAGGTTTTCCAACCTGTTTACCTCAATTCCACAGGAATCCAGCGTTGCAGAACTTTTTTTTGTTCTAATTGATTTGACTCCGCATTCAAGTTGGACGACTGAAAGTCTTATGATCTGGGCAAAATCCTGCATAAAACTGTCAAATTCAAGGACGCCGTAATTGATCATCTTTTCTGCTGAATCATCAACATAATCCAGAATATCATCTAGCGCTGATGCAAGACGGGAAATTTCCAGAGGATCGAGCGGAGTAATGAAAGTCCGGTTCAGGTTCTCATATATCTCGTGCGTTATCTGGTCACCCTGATGCTCAAGATCTTTGATCTTTTTATAGGCCATCACCCGATCATTCTGGTTATTAACCATTGACTCGAGTTCTTCGGCGGATATGACGACTATACGGGCCAAACGCTCGAAGAGGTCAAAAAACACCTTGTCCTGAGGTATAAGCCACTCTTTGATCCCCACGGTAGATCGCAATAATTGTCATCTGATAGGCTAAATATGCTCCGATAGGTTTTAGAATATATGGACAGCCAATAAAAAAAGTATGGGAATAGGGAGAGGGAGTGAATACCCGGATAATCGGGCAGTAATTATCCTCCAGGTGAAACCCGGTATCAGAGTAATGGTTCAGATAGAATTACAATACCTGATAAGCAACTGAACCGCTTCTGTTGAATCAGAGCAGGGTATTACTCCGGGTATATCCCATGTTCTGATCCCGAATACCGGTTTTCCGGTTTTGAGTGCAATCCCGATTTCAGAGAGAGTGCCATAACTGCCACCAACCGCTATGACACCAGTCGCGGATTCAACAAGGATTACATTTCTGGAATGACCTATCCGGGTCTTGATGATGACATCAAGGTACGGGTTCCCCTCACAACCGGGAACAATTCCAACAACCGTACCTCCTCCATCATGAGCACCTTTGCTTGACGCCTCCATAACTCCGCCCTGGCCTCCTGTCAGAAGGATACACGCTTCAGCAGCGAGAAGTTCACCAACCTGATAAGCGAACTGTTCTTCTTCCGGACTTGCTTCAGCAGCGCCAATTACCGCGATCTGATGTCTCTCTCTTCTGATACATTCAGAAGGTTGGAAAAGATCCATTATGAGGAAATTACTCCCATAACCTGCATGAACTGGTCTGAGGGAACAGATGCTATTTCAGGGTAGGAACTATTGGGCAAATTGTAATATCGCATAGTCTGGTACTCAAGCCATGTTCCGTAGAGTGAGAGGGCAGCGGTTTTTGCAGGAACATCCTGTCCGAATCCATCCTTGCTCCGGTTGAGAGCCATGACCTGATCAATAATCCTGATACATCTGGTTGCTCCGTTCTGGTATTCTGAACGAAGAGTACTGACCGTTGGTGATAATGAGTAACTGTTCGTCTCGTTGATATTTTTATTGAGCCTGATTCGTGCATAATCTGCACTTAAATTCAGCATCTGGGGTAGATCAGTTCCAAAAGTTGCTGCCCCATCCATACGTCCCTTGATATCGTACAAATCCGGAATCCAGTATTGGTTCATAAGAAAGAGAAATTGTTGATCTGCAGCAGTTATATGAGAATTAGTTCTTCCATCAGTAATTATCTCAGTTTTATTGGTTACATTGGTAGCAGGGGGGGATATGGTAGTATTTGTGGTATGCAGAGTGGCAGGGACTGATGTGTTCGATGTCATATTTGACTGATTCTGCTGGGTGGCAGCACCTGAAGCAGAGACAAGTGTCAGGATTAGTATCAATATAATGAAAAATACTTTGAAATTTCGCATTAATGGTATGTTGCTCTCAGTTCAGATAATTCCTTTTATTACCTTTGATTAGACGGTCTGACTCTGCGACCGGTATTATTTGAAGAAATTGATAATTCCGCATGCTCATTAGGTATTAATATTTGCAAAGCAACTTGGTACTAAGCGTTACCCTAAATTATACGACGGGGCTCGTTCTGAGTTTTCTGATATCTCTGACTTCTGAATGAATGGAATAGGAATGGAATCCCCGTTTAATGAATAATCAGGTAAGTATACCCATGCAGATACATGAACGCGTGCTTCATGTAGATGATGAGCC
>NZ_JAJRBM010000291.1 GCF_028679455.1 Methanospirillum sp.
ACCGTCATCAGGGATGTCAGTGACCAAAGAAAGGCAGAGGAGAAGATACGACGGAGCGAAGAACTTTATCGCCTTCTTGCTGATAACACTCAGGATGTTATCTGGATTTTTGATATCAATACCCAGAAGTTAACATATATCAGCCCTTCGATAGAGCGTCTCCTGGGAGTATCTCCAGAACTGGTTCTTATACAACCAGTGACCGAATTAATGACTCTGGAATCGTATCTCGAGATCACCCGGAATTATCTCTACTATCTCAAAGACTATCGGGACGGAAAAAAACCTGCGTATTATGAATCAAGGATTGATCTGATACGGCCTGATTCCACGATAGTTCCGATGCATACCGTGATCACCGGGATCCGGGATCAGGAAGGATCTATAACCCAGTTGCTCGGAGCCTCCAGAGATATCTCCTCTCATCTTCAATTCGCTAAAAAGATTGAACGAAATAAGCAACAATATCGGAGATTAGCCGAATCCATTCGGGATGTAGTATGGATCATCGATCCGATCTCCCATCAGCCCAGGTACATCAGTCCTTCGGTTACCACATTACTGGGATGGACTCCGGAAGAGTTGCAGGGTAAAGGTATTGAAAAGATTATCTCTCAGGATAGGGTACTAGATCTCATATCTGTCTGTGAGACACGATATCATCACTTTCTGCAGACTAAAAATCAGCCGGTGTATTACTCAGATGAACTCCAGGTTGTAACCAGATCAGGAAGTGTTATCTGGACTGATATCTGCTCTTATTTTTCAGAAAATGAAGAGACAGGAAAAATTGAGTTGATTGGTATTTCACGTGATATTACTGACAAGAAAGTAAATAACAATAGGTGAATCCAGACAATAGATGTTCACTTCTCACTATTCCTATTACGGTATAAAGGCGTAGTTATTAGGGTCCTATGAAAACTGAATCATTCAACCTTTCGATAACTTCTCTCACATTTCTCGTATGCCTTGCAATTACGGGATTATTATCAGCTTCTCTACCAGTGGGTGCAGATCAGCCGGAGACACGTTCAGATCCCATCACTGTATATACGGAAAGCAACCCCCCCTTCTCATATATAAATCAGACCGGAGAGATCAACGGGAGTATGGTTCTCCTCGTTCAACACCTGGCAGACAGAACCCAGACAAAGTATACCCTGGATCTTCGAGACTGGTCATCAGCATATGAGAATGTATTGTCAACCCCCAATACAGCCATCTTCCCTATTGTTCAGACATCAAACCGCACCCCTCTGTTTAAATGGGTAGGGCCGGTTGATCAGATGGAATATGCATTTTACTGCCGTTCTTCTGAAGTGATGAATGTCAGTTCACTGGAGGATATCTCTGGTGCAGGGATAATCGCGGTGCCAAAGGAGACAGCCCGGCATCATATGCTGAAGGATGCAAACATCACCAACCTATTGCCAGTATCAACCGATGCCGAGGCGATAGATGCAGTTCTCCATGGAAAGGCTGACATATGGCTTGGAACGCGGAACATGTACAACGATGGTCGGGAAGCGTTTGGAGCAGATCTGAATCAACTTATGTTGATAAATTCCTGGAAGAGTGTGCCCCTGTATATCGCATTTTATAAGGACACCCCGGATTCCCTGATTGAACGCTGGCAGCAGGAGTTCGATGATCTCAATCGCGTTTAAAACGAGTAGATAATAAGGCAATATGAGAGTTTCCTCTCGATCTCCAACTCTCTTATTAACCATAAAGACCGGGCTGATCTACCGATATCCTCTGGAATAGTTCAGAACACTTCCTGCCCTGATTAGTTGAAAAACCCGGTGAAGGTATCATACCAACCCCGTTGCTCATGATCCGGATCCCTGATAACGCATTATATAGAATGTTATGAATTTATCTCCTTTTTTCCTCATTATTCCGAGACGAACCTTTTATCAGGTGCACCTTCACTACAATATATCATTAGTGTCTGAGTGTGGTGGATATGATACAAATCATTAAGAAAGGACGATCCCGGTCAGGCATGTCACATTCATAAAAAGGTACTGAGTGATGACAAAAAAAGAGAAATGCCAGGAACTGATGGGTAGTATATTCGGGCCTGCTTCAGCGAAACTTGTGTTAACAATGAGTGAAGACAATTGCGTGGAGAGATGCCGGGAAAAAGTTGCTGCATTCTTTGGTGAAGAGAAAGCGAAAGAATTCGATTCAATTAGGGGGTGAATCAGATGAAAATTGGAGGGAAATTAATTACCGGATTTATTCTGGTTACCCTGATTATGGGGATCTTTGGCATTATTTTATTCACCAATGTCTCAACCGTAATCTCTCAAAATGAGGATGAGATCAGCAGGATCAGTGAGGTAACTACCGCTGCTCTGAGTTTCTCTGAAGAAAACTATCATACCCAGTTGGAAATGTGGGAGTATGCCTATCAGCCTACCGAAAAAAGGCTTGATGCATTTTATGGACATAAGAAAACCTGGGATCAACAATTTGAGAAACTGATCGCTGCGACCCGGAATGTCAGATTAAGTGCTGAGGATCAGGCAATAATTGACGATTTATCGGTTAACAAGAGTGCAATAGCAAATACCTGGGTTGTAACCATTGAAGCAACCAAATCAGCAGCAACAGGAACGGTTCATGAATCTTCAGGTCTTTATAAGACACTGACATATCCCATGTTTGATCCAAAGACCGTGGATCCCAATGATAAACATGTCAGGGAGACCATGTTCATCGGGGAAGATATTTTTGATGAATCAAAATTTAATAAAAAAGTAGAGGCTTTTGAAAAATCCCAGAGAACGCTCCTGGACCAGAAGATGAAACAATCACAGGACACGATGAATGACCTGAAAAATCTGTATATCATCGGCACTATCATCATGCTCCTGATTTCCATCATTATCGCACTCATCTTCACCAGATATATTGCATCACCAATCATGCAACTCAAAGATGTTGCAGATAAGGTAACATCAGGAAATTTCGATGCTCAACTGCCAGAAGCAACTAATGATGAGATTGGAGAACTTACCGCATCTATTGAGATGCTCATCGTTGGTCTGAAGATGAAACGTGGGCCATAACTACCGATCTTGATTCTAAGAAATTCCTTTTTGTAAAGATATCGCTTGAGCACCTGATTTTCCAATGCGTAATGTCCATTTCTGATGTGATCAACCAAATAAATCGTATCCCGAACGAAACAAGTGGCATTAGATGTATCATTTCAGGAAGGAGAAACGGCCCAATAAATAAATCGAGATTGGGCATTAAGTTTTTCGAAATCGTGACGGAGCATGAGAAAGAAGGATGAATATGAATCCATCATGTTTTAATTGGAGTTCCCGTACGAATTCTTGCTCATGCCGAATGAAAGAATTTTTACTAAATCTCTGTATAGTAATTCATTATCTTGTGATGTTCACTCTGGTGAGAATCAATATGGATAATCCCTTCAACGTTATGAGTAGATTTAATCAAAAGATGCTGTCCGTTGTATCATAATCAGGAAGACATCATGAGTCAGAATCCATCATCAAATGAAAAGATTTCAGATCAGTTCTCATTGCTTGATGAGATACCATATGCGATTCAGATAGTGGAAGATGGTATCTTTGTCTATTGCAATCAGGCTACCCTGAAACTTTTTGATGCAGAAAAAACAGTAAATCACCTTAAAAAACCATATTCAACCATATTTCAAGAAAAACAACCAGATAGAAAGATATCGGCAGATCTACTCAGAAGTCATGTCAGTAAGGCTTTGGCAGGTGAGAAAATCATTGTTGAATGGACTCATCAGACCCTCAAATCCCGCCTTATCACCTGTAAAGTCAGCTTGCATCAGATCCAATTCAGGGTAACCCATGTCTGATGGTAACCGAGTATGGAGATCGAAGGACGTGTTCCAGATCAGATGGGGATGGATAAGGCGAGTGCTTATCTAGAAACATCACTCCGGATGATATCTGACAATTTAGAATCTCTCGCAGATGGGAACACCTCAAATATCCTTCAAATCCCGGCAGGAGATGACGATACCAGGAATATCAGAGAACAATTTATGGGCATCTCAAAATCTCTTGAAAGAGTAAGTGATTCAATACATAATCTGGTTGAGGATACATCACTGCTCTCTGCCTCTGCAATTCAGGGAAAACTCACAATCAGGGGAGATGGTACCAGACACCGAGGTGAATTTCTCCACATTGTTGAGAACATCAATACAGCGTTTGATTCTGTGGTGAACCCTCTTCATATCACAGCTGACTACCTGGGTCGCATCTCAAAGGGTGACATCCCTCCACCAATTTCGGATGAATATTACGGAGAATCCAATGAGGTAAAGACCAATCTCAACCTCTGCATTGAAGCGATCAATTCCCTTGTCTGGGACACGGTCGTTTGTCGTGAGTAGGTGGCACATTCACGCTAAAGGGGTATCATAATTTTTTAGGAACACAGCCTGAAATCATCTCTGTTGATATCAGATCATTGACTGTTAAACCGATGGAAGAATATTTTTTTATATTCCAGGATCCAATATCGCATTGTCGATATCGGATATCGGATATCGTTTCGTCGTGATCAACATGAGAGACAATCGGGAAATAATGAGTTCATTCATGAGGAGGTTTCATCGGATTGGTCATTTAAGGGGATATGGAGGGCTCAAAATTCTGGTGCTCCATCTCCTTAGTGAAGGTCCAAAGAACGGGGCTGAGCTCATGGATGCTATCGATGTAATGAGTCACGGACACTGGAAACCCTCCCCAGGATCTATCTACCCATTACTCAGTAAAGCAGTCGAAGAAAATCTGTTAACAAAAAGGGAAGATCGCAAGTACGAACTTACCGATGCAGGACGAGAGGAGATAAGTATGTTTAATACCGGATGCACAAATCACCCTAACTCTATTGAAGGAATCCTGAGTGAAATAGACAATAATCTGTCATACCTTGAAGATTTGTCAGATGACAAACTGGCACCTCACTCAAGGTTGCTACAAAACATCAGTCAAAAAATTAACAGGATCAATGATACTGTCAAATCAACAGAAAATGAGGCCTGATATCAGGATAATATCACGTTCTGGATCTCTCAATGATTAGGCAGTTCCTGATCATTTTTAGATATCTGTTCGTGTCAAATTAAGTATGCAGGGCCAGATATTCCAATATAATTCTCCCCATACCCACAGGAAAACCGAATGACAACCGCTATTGTGGTACAGGACCTGACAAAAAAATTCAACGAGCTCGTTGCGGTAAATCATATCTCTTTTGAGATACAGCAGGGAGAGATATTTGGCTTCCTTGGCCCGAATGGAGCTGGGAAAACAACTACCCTCTCAATGCTAGCAACCATGCAGCAACCAACCTCAGGTTTTGCAACAGTCCAGGGAAAAGATATCGAAAAGGACCAGGATGGTGTCAGAAAGGCAATTGGTATCGTTTTTCAGGATCAGAGCCTTGATGAGGAACTAACCGCTGCTGAAAACATGGACTTTCATGGACGACTCTACCGGATTCCACCTGAAATACGGAAGCAACGGATAGATGAGCTGCTTCGGTTGGTGGAGTTGCATGAAAGAAAGAATGATATCGTGAAGACATTCTCTGGTGGCATGAGGCGAAGGCTTGAGATTGCCCGGGGCCTACTTCATCATCCGTCCGTTCTGTTCCTCGACGAACCAACGTTGGGTCTTGACCCGCAGACACGGAATCATCTCTGGCAGTACATTGCAACGTTGAGCAAAGAGAAGAATATCTCCATCATTCTAACAACACATTACATGGAAGAGGCAGACCGGCTCTGTGACCGGATTGCAATCATCGACCATGGAACCATCATTGCACTCGATACTCCTGATAACCTGAAAAATGGAATCGGTGGGGACATCATAACGATAACAACCCCCGAGTTTGAAAAGGCCTCAAAGATCCTTACTGAACCCTGGATAAATCGTCTTGAGATCTATAATGACGAGGTCAGAATTAGCCTACAGAATGCAGAGCAGCATATCAGCGAGATCATCACCATCCTGAATAAGCACCAGATTACGATAACATCGGTATCAATTCACAAACCAACTTTGGAGGATGTCTTTCTCTCATACACCGGTAAAAAAATCCGGGAAGAAGAGAGCGACAAGAAAGAGATGATGCGAAGACATCTCCGGATGAGGAGGCACTAAATGGATATCATCTACACGATCTGGCTTCGAAACATGATCCGGTATATGCGATCCAAGAGCCGGATAATCGGAAGCATCAGCATGCCTCTGTTCTTCCTGCTCTTCCTGGGATTTGGTCTTAACTCGGTTGTGAATATCCCCAGACTTGGAGAGAATTATATCCAGTTCCTGATTCCCGGAATGGTAGCAATGAGTGTGCTCTTCACGTCCGTATTTTCCGGGATTCAGATCATCTGGGACAAGCAGTTTGGGTTTTTAAAAGAGACACTTGTTGCCCCGGTAACAAGACTTGAGATCATGCTTGGTCAGACCTTTGGTGGTGCAACAACTGCGGTCATTCAGGGTATTATGATCATGGTCATCTCGCTCTTTGTGGGACTGAAGGTTCAGAGTGTTCTCGGATTTTTGATAGCACTCGGGTTCATGGTGCTTATCGGTATATCCTTTACCGCATTTGGTATTGCAATAGCATCACGAATGGAGGATATGACAGGGTTTCAACTTATCATGAACTTTGTAATATTCCCGATATTTGGCCTTTCAGGAGCATTGTTCCCGATAAGTTCACTTCCATCCTGGCTGTCCCCGGTAACGATGTTTGATCCACTCACATACGGGGTTGAAGGGATCAGATATGGTCTGACCGGTACAAGTCAGATCAGTCCGATAATGAGTCTCCTTGTCATTGGCGGATTCGCCTGTGCCATGACGGTTATCGGAACGTTTCTGTTCAGAAAGATCTCAATCTAATCTGTCATGAAAAACCCGGTCTCTCAGTACCGGGTCAACCATTTTTTGGATCTGGTTCCTGAAGAACTACTGCTGCTTCTCGTAACAACTTTAAAATCTCTTCAATGCACGTATTTCTTGGAATCTTCACATAGATTTTCTTTGTTGGTTTAATTGAATTCCAAGCCAACTTGCTAATTTAGGCTCTTCGCCGTTTCATGTGGGTAAGTTCAGTTTCAATTTACCCTGTCGAAGGTAGATCATAGTCATAAATTTTCATCATTCAGATTTCCCCTGGTACTCGCTTTAAGCGATTGAATCATGGTTACATCCAACACCGTATGGATAATGATAAAACCTCATTCAGATTCAAATCCTCCACATTTCGCTCATTTTTACCAGAAAGGATATAATCTCTTCATTTTAACCCTCTTATAATGGACATTACACTTATCTCAACAATGTTTGAAGGATTACCCAGACAAGGTCCGGGATTAGATGAATCAACGATTCTTGCATGTTCTGCAATTCCCCCTTCTTTCAAAGACGGGAAAATTCTGGACATCGGATGCGGATCCGGCATGCAAACCCTTACTGTGGCTAAGAATTTTCCGCATAGTCAGATTACGGCAACTGATCTTCATCAACCATTTCTCGATGAACTGCGTAAAAGAGCCAAAAATTCTGGTCTTGATGGGAGGATCGTAACTCAACAGGCTTCGATGGATAGCCTCCCTTTTGAAGAAAAGTCATTTGATATCATCTGGGCTGAAGGTTGTTCGTTTATTATGGGAATCCCTGCTGCTCTGAACTATTGGAAAAAATTTGTTAAGCCGGGTGGATATCTGGTGTTCTCTGATCTAACCTGGTTTACTGATACCCCTTCAGATGAATGCAGGGATTTCTTTGCTATGGTAGATCCTAACATACCATCAGAAGCAGGGGCCAAAGAGATTGCCAGATCTGCAGGTTTTAAGGTTATCAATTCATTCAGACTTCCTAAAGAAGGATGGTGGAACTACTTTTATACTCCACTATCTGAACAAATCCCCCGGTTAAAAGAGAAATATGCAACCAATCAGGATGCACTGGGTATCATACAGGGATTTGAACAGGAGATGGAGATTCGTCGGAAATATCCTGACGAATATGGGTATACCTACCTTGTATTACAAAATTAAACCTTGAATGAGTGAATGGACTCCTCAATCTCTATGACACGATATGGCATCTTTGGTGTCACTCCTCTTCCTTTTTTACAAGACACGGTAAGAGAAGATCCTGATTCGGTTAACCAGTTCAGAACGAAATACCGCTTGAGAGCGTGCTTTACCGGTTATCAGAATAACTGAAACGTTATTTTAACGGTTAACACCTGTCAGTTACTGACAGAACACTGGGTATTACTATCAGAAACAGTTGAATGCCCTTAAAATCTGTTTGGTATTATTTTCATGAGACCGAATTTTCCATGATAATCCACGTATTGAGAACCTGACATATATCCTACAAAAATTATAATAGCCTCCGAAAAAGACTAGATACTATTACGGGGAGTTTATCACTCATGATGTGGGGGATTTTTCCGTGAACTGCCAGTGGGAAACCAATGAGAAATATTAACTTTTTTAAGAAGAGAGAATGTACAGCGATAATCAGAAACCTGTATCTTGTGCTGCTGATCGGGTGCATATGTGTTGCAGGATGCGGGTATGCCACTGCAGATACTCTGGGGGTATCAGATAATCCGCCACCAGTCAGGGACCAGGCGACCCAGACAGATCATACAGTCGCCAACTCTTCTATCTTTGATGATTCAGGGCTTATGCCAGGCATCGGGTATCAGGAAGACCTCATGGAGAATGGATATCCTCACTTCAGATCCCGGGGAAGAGAGTTTGTACATACTGACACCAATACCAAAAATGCCACCGGCGGTATTTCAACGGCATCCACACCTGGCGGGAGCGTAACCGGAAGTTCAGGAGTAAATACCACGGATATAGAACTCAACTGGCAGAAATGCCTTGGAGGATCAGACATTGAAGAGCTCATGTTTGTGACAAATACTACTGATGGCGGATACCTGGTCGGAGGATTCACTCAGTCCTTCGATGGAGATATTTCAGGAAATCACGGATCAGCAGATTACTGGATTATAAAACTGGATGCTTCACGAAACGTGGTATGGCAGAAATGTTTCGGAGGATCGGGCTATGAACAGATTGAAACCGCAGTCCAGTCTGCCGACGGCGGATATCTGGCAGTCGGATATACCACATCCAATGATGGAAATGTTACAGGATATCATGGAGAAGAAGATATCTGGGCAGTAAAACTTGATGCATCCGGAAACATCGCATGGCAGAAATGTCTCGGAGGATCATATGATGAAGAGCCTTATTCATTGATCCAGACATCGGACGGAGGATACCTGGTGGGTGGAAACACACGCTCCAATGACGGCGATGTTACAGGAAATCATGGGAGCAATGACATCTGGGTAGTAAAACTTGATGGTTCAGGAAACATCACATGGCAGAGATGTCTTGGAGGATCAAGTTCTGATATTTCACGTAAGATAACTCATACCTCTGATGGAGGATACGTGGTTGCAGGGAGTACATACTCTGAGGATGGCAATGTAACCGGAAACCATGGAGACCGCGACATCTGGATAGTAAAACTTGATGGTTCAGGAAACATCACATGGCAGAAATGTCTCGGAGGATCAGATTACGAATTCGGGTATTCGGTCATTCAGGCCCCTGACGGAGGATACCTCGTCAGAGGAATTACATACTCCAATGACGGCAATGTGACCGGAAACCATGGAGAAGCTGATATCTGGATCCTGAACCTTGATACTTCAGGAGATCTGGTATGGCAGAAATGTCTCGGAGGATCAGAGTTTGACTTTTCCATTTCTGATATTCTGACCCCGTCCGGGGAATACCTGGTGAACGGATATACCACTTCTACTGATGGTGATGTTACAGGAAACCATGGCGAATCTGATATCTGGATCGTAAACCTTGACACTTCAGGGAATATAAACTGGCAGAACTGCCTCGGCGGGTTATATTACGAAGATCCCTCTGCACTGATCCAGTCTGTCGATGGAGGATACCTGGCAAGCGGAAGTACTTACTCCAATGACAAATATGTGACTGGAAACCACGGAGGAACTGATATGTGGGCGGTAAAACTTGATGGTTCAGGAAACATCACATGGCAGAGATGTCTCGGAGGATCAGGGTATGAGTATCCCATTTCAGTTATACAGACCACTGATGGCAAGTATCTGGTGAACGGAATTACCTTGTCTGGTGATGGAGATGTTGCAGGAAATCATGGAGCATCAGATATCTGGATGACTCTCCTGGGTGCAAGTCATCCAGTCAATGCAACTGCCGATTCATGGACAGTCGCCTATCCCCCTGGTACAACATCATACGCTGAAGGAACAAACGCAACCTATCTGGCTCTGGCAAAACCAGGTGCGGATCTCGTGAACGTCTCTGTTGATGGCGAACAGGTAGGTCAGGTGAGCAACTGGACGTTCTCGGTGATAGCCGCGAATCATACCTTTGCAACGACAGGACAGCCGACTCCCGGTCAGGTCCATGCATACTTCACCCAGAACACGACCTGGGGAGCCGTTCCCCTGACCGTTCAGTTCACCAACCAGTCGCTTGGAGATCCGACTGCATTCTCATGGAGTTTCGGTGACGGTCAGAGTTCGACAGAACAGAATCCGGTTCATACCTATATGACCCCGGGAACCTATTCGGTCACGCTCAGGGCAACCAACGCCGTAACCGGAGGGATTGCCACACTGTCCAATGCCGTAACCGCAACTGACGGGGTTGTTCCTTCACCAACCCCGACACCGGTACCGGGTGAGATCACCGCAGCATTTTCAGCTGACCGGACATCAGGTGTTGCTCCGGTGCAGGTATCGTTCCTCGATCAGTCAACCGGGAATCCGACATCATGGCTCTGGAACCTCGGGGATGGAACCATCTCAACAGCACGGAACGTGACTCATATCTATGCAACGAAGGGAACCTACTCAGTCAGCCTTATCGCTCAGAACAGTCTCAGTTCAGGCAGCATCGAAAAAAGCGGGTACATAACAGTCACGTGATCGGCTCAACTGCCCCTCCCCCTCTGTTTTTCCGATTATATAAGATAGATAGTATAATACTCTCTCAATAAGAAGTAGATACTAGAGCGGGGGAGTCAGGGGAGTCTTTCCGTGACATGGCAAATCGGGAGAACTATGAAACATTCAGCTTTTTTTGAGAAGAAGAAGGCGAGCACACCGATACACAGTAATCTGTATCTCGTGCTGCTGTTCGGGTGTATATGTGTTGCAGGATGTGGGTATGCCACTGCAGAAATCCAGGGAGTTTCTGATAATTCAACATCCATCAGGGAGACAATTGCGAACGATTCCATCTTTGATTATCCCGGGCTTATGCCAGACATCGGGTATCCTGAAGATCTACTGATGAATCCGTACCCGCATATCAGATCTCATGAACGTGAGTCTGCACATAATGCCACCAGTGTTTCTTCATCGGTATCCACGCCGAAAAAGGTGAGCGAAATCGGAAGTTCTGAAAAAAACGCCACGGATCTGCAACTGATCTGGCAGAAGTGCCTTGGAGGTTCATCATATGATATGTCTATCCAAATGATCCAGACATCTGATGGTGGGTACCTCATGGGAGGGTATACGTACTCCAATGACGGAGATGTCTCCGGATTTCATGGATGGATGGATCTTTGGATTGTAAAACTTGATTCGTCCAGAAATATGGTTTGGCAGCGGTGTCTGGGAGGATCTGATGATGATTATACCTCCTCGATTATCCAGACTACCGATGGAGGATATCTGGTGAACGGATACATCAGTTCTACGAACGGGGATGTTTCAGGGAATCATGGAGGTTATGATATCTGGGAAGTGAAACTGGACTCGGCAGGAAACATTACATGGCAGAAATGTCTTGGAGGATCAAGGTTTGAACATGCCCTGTCGGCGATCCAGACCACCGACGGAGGATATCTGGTGAACGGATACACCAGTTCTACGAACGGAGATGTTTCAGGGAATCATGGAGGTTATGATATCTGGGAAGTGAAACTGGACTCGGCAGGAAACATTACATGGCAGAAGTGCCTCGGGGGAACCAATAATGAATATCCCTATTCAGTGATCCAGACCACCGACGGAGGATATCTGGTGAACGGATATACCTACTCAAACGATGGGAATGTAACAGGAAATCATGGAAACTGGGATATGTGGGAAGTAAAACTGGATTCATCAGGAGATATAACCTGGCAGAAATGCCTTGGGGGAACATCATTTGAATATCCCTATTCAGTGATCCAGACCACTGATGGAGGATATCTGGTGAACGGATGTACCGCCTCAAACGATGGGAATGTTTCAGGGAATCATGGAGAAGAAGATATCTGGGAAGTAAAACTTGACTCGGCAGGAGATATGACCTGGCAGAAATGCCTTGGAGGAACCAGTTCTGAGCGTGCCCCGTCGGTGATCCAGACAACCGATAGGGGATATCTGGTTAATGGATTTACCGAATCGGATGATGCCAATGTGACTGGAAACCATGGATCCGGTGACATTTGGGCTGTTAAACTTGACTCGGCAGGAGATATGACCTGGCAGAAATGTCTTGGGGGAACTGATTACGAATTTCCGAAAAATGTTTTCCAGACTTCTGATGGTGGGTATCTCATGGGAGGGATTACGTACTCCAATGATGGAGATGTGGCCGGAAGCCATGGATACGCTGACATATGGGCTGTAAAACTAAACTCCTCTGGAGATATGATCTGGCAGAAGTGCCTTGGAGGATCATCATTTGAAGAACCAAATGCGGGGATGATTCAGACCGCTGATGGGAGATATCTGTTCGGTGGGTTCACAGATTCATCAGATGATAATGTTGCAGGATATCATGGCGGCGTTGACATCTGGATGGCACTCCTTGGTGCAAGCCATCCGGTCAATGCAACTGCCGATTCATGGACAGTCGCCTATCCTCTAGGCATTACGTCATATGCTGAAGGCACAAACGCAACTTACCTCGCACAGGCAAAACCAGGTGCCGATCTCGTGAACGTCACTGTCGATGACGAACCGGTCGGTCCGGTGAGCAACTGGACGTTCTCGGTTATCGCTTCCAACCATACCTTTACAACAACAGGACAGCCGACTCCCGGTCAGGTTCAGGCATTCTTCACCCAGAACACGACTTGGGGAGCAGTTCCTCTGACCGTTCAGTTCACCAACCAGTCGCTTGGAGATCCGACTGCATTCTCATGGAATTTCGGTGACGGCCAGAGTTCGACAGAACAGAATCCGGTTCATACCTATATGACCCCGGGAACCTATTCAGTCACGCTTAGGGCAACAAACACCTGGACCGGAGGGATTGCCACACTATCCAATGCCGTAACCGCAACTGACGGCGTTGTTCCCTCACCAACCCAGACACCGGTACCGGGTGAGATCACCGCAGCATTTTCAGCTGACCGGACATCAGGTGCTGCTCCGGTGCAGGTCTCGTTCCTCGACCAGTCAACCGGGAATCCGACATCATGGCTCTGGAACCTCGGGGATGGAACCATCGCTGCTTCGCCGAATGTAACCCATATCTATGCCACGAAGGGAACCTATTCAGTCAGCATTACCGCTCAGAACAGTCTCAGTTCAGGCAGTACCAAAAAAAGCGGATACATAACGGTTACCTGATCTATCCTTATTTTTTTGCTGACAATTACATAAAACAGAAAATATAATTATTGATTAATGTAATTGGGTATATGGGTAACGGGAGTATCTTCCATAATTACGATACGCCCGTGATGTGCAAAAAATGGGGGAATGATGACGAGATCAGATCTATCGAGACCAGGGGGATTTTTCGCCAGGAGTGCCATTATCTATCTGCTGCTCCTCTGCTTTGTTGTCACCGTTACGACGGTGGGATATGGAGTCGCAGACGATGGAGTTGCATCAGACACTATCACCGGGAACAGGGTGTATGGCGATGCAAATGATTCGTATCAGGACTCCAGGGTGCCGGGAAGCATCGAACCAGTGGAACGTCTCAAAGAAGAATATCCGTTTTTCAGAGATGATACCGGTCTTAATACCATAACCGGCAACGCTTCTTCACTTGTGCCTGTAGGTGAACCGGAAGGTGAATCCACTGGTTCGGGAGGAAATGATGCTGATATCCAACTCACCGGGCAGAAATGCTTTGGTGGAACGCAAAATGACTGGCCTGTATCTGTTATCAACACTACCGACGGAGGATTCCTGGTAGGAGGACAGGCCGAATCAGATGACGGAGACGTCTCCGGACGCCATGGCATATGGATGGATGATATCTGGGTTGTGAAACTTGATGCTGCCAGAAACCTGGAGTGGCAGAAATGTCTGGGAGGAACTGATGAAGATTCAATCGACTCTGTCATCCAGACCACCGATGGGGGATACCTGGTAGGAGGGCAGACCTACTCAGAAGATGGAGACGTCTCCGGATATCAGGGGGGATCAGATATCTGGGTAGTGAAACTTGATGCTGCAGGAAACATCACATGGCAGAAATGCCTCGGAGGATCCAGATCTGAATCTCCCTGTTCAATCGTCCAAACCACAGACGGTGGGTATCTCGTAGGAGGGCAGACCTACTCAATTGATGGCAATGTGACCGGAAATCATGGTAACTCTGATCTCTGGGCAGTGAAACTTGATACTACAGGAAACATCACATGGCAGACCTGTCTGGGTGGTTTGAGAAATGAAGAGGCATATTCCCTCTTACAGACTTCAGATGGGGGGTATCTTTTTAACGGTAATACCTATTCCACTGATAGTAATGTAACCGGAAATCATGGAGAAACAGATATCTGGGTCGTAAAACTGGACTCGGTAGGAAATATGACATGGCAGACCTGTCTGGGAGGCTCAGATTATGACATTTCCGACTCAGTCATTCAGACCACCGACGGGGGCTATCTCGTTAACGGATATACCTACTCCACTGATGGTAATGTAACCGGAAACCATGGAGAAACAGATATCTGGGCAGTGAAGCTGGACTCGGCAGGAAATATGACATGGCAGACCTGTCTGGGAGGGTTAGCTGGTGAATGGCCATATTCACTAATCCAGACCACTGACGGTGGCTATCTCGTTAATGGATATACCGAGTCAGATGATGCAAATGTAACCGGAAACCATGGAGGGCGTGATATATGGGTTGTAAATCTTGATGCTTCCGGAACCCTGGTCTGGCAGAAATGTCTGGGAGGGACTAATGACGATTATCCACGCTCAATTCTCCAGACCACAGATGGCGGGTTCCTGCTCAGGGCAATGACCTACTCAGACGATGGAGATGTATCAGGACTCCATGGACAGATGGATTACTGGGTAGTGAAACTTGATGCTGCCAGAAATCTGGTATGGCAGCGATGTCTGGGGGGATCAAGTTACGAATGGCCTGAGTTCATGGTGCAGACACCGGATGGAAATTACGTGGTCTGCGGATCGACGGATTCTGATGACGGTGATGTTGTCGGAAACCATGGCTCTTATGATGTCTGGATGGTTCTCCTGACCGCAGAGTATCCGGTTACTGCCACTGCCGATTCATGGACAATCTCCTATCCCTCGGGCACCACGTCATACATCGAGAAGAGTAACGCAACGTACCTGGCACAGGCAAAGCCGGGTGCTGATCTCGTGAACGTATCGGTTGATCATGTGCTCGTGGGTCCGGTGAGTAACTGGACGTTCTCTACGATCACCAGTAATCATACCTTTGCAACGACAGGACAGCCGACTCCTGGTCAGGTCCATGCATTCTTTACCATGAACACGACCTGGGGAGCAGTTCCCCTGACCGTTCAGTTCACCAACCAGTCGCTTGGAAATCCGACTGTATTTGTATGGGATTTCGGTGACGGAGGAAGTTCGACCGAGCAGGACCCGGTCCACACCTACACAGTCCCGGGAAGATACCCGGTTACGCTCCGGGCAACCAACGACTGGACCGGAGGAATTGCCACCCAGACCAATGCCGTGACTGCAACTGACGGGGTTGTTCCCTCACCTACCCCGACACCGGTTCCGGGTGAGATTACCGCAGCATTTTCAGCAGATCAGACATCAGGTGCTGCTCCGATGCAGGTATCGTTCCTCGATCAGTCAACAGGAAGCCCGACATCATGGCTCTGGAGCCTCGGAGATGGAACCATCGCTGCTTCGCAGAATGTAACCCATATCTATGCAGCGAAGGGAACGTATTCGGTCACCCTGACTGCTCAGAACAGTGTCAGTTCAGGCAGTATTGAGAAAAACGGGTTTATAACCGTCACCTGACAGACCCTCTTTTTCCGGACCCTCGGAATCCCGTCGGTTACCACTCAACAAGCCCGCCTGCATCTGAACTGGCTTTCTTTCCAAGTTTCTTTTTCTCCCGGTATTCCTTTGCAAGAATACTGATCCCCATAAATTTCTGTTTTTCAAGTCGTTTCAGACCGATTTCTGCCTTATTCTTCTCAAATGCAGCCTCTTTCACCAGCTTCCGGTACCGTAAAAACCGCTCTGAAGAGAGTGACCCATCTGCTATCGCTTTCTGGATAGCACATCCTGGCTCATGCTGATGAGTGCAGTCCGAAAACTTACACCGGGAGGCAAAATAATTCACATCAGTAAATAGTTCATCAATCTGTTTTCCTGCAGTCCAGATCCTGATCTCCCGCAGTCCGGGAGTGTCGATGAGAATTGCACCGTCAGGAAGCACAACCAGGTGCCTGACCGTGGTCGTATGTCTTCCTCTTCCGTCATCCTCCCTGATATCGCCGGTTTTTTGAAGAGACATACCAATAAGAGCGTTATTCAGCGTGGATTTTCCAACTCCGGAAGAACCTAAAAAGATCACCGTCTCTCCAGGAGTCAGATACGGTGAGAGCTGGTCAATCCCTGTCTGTTGCAGGGCACTGAGAGCAATAACCACAACATCACCGAATTCTGATTGAATCTCATTGATCTTCCCTGATATCTCGTCATATGTATCAGCCTTATTCAGGATGATAACAGGTCTTGCTCCCGAATCCCGGGTAATGAGCAGATAGCGTTCCAGCCTGGGGATACTGAAGTCATGGCACGGTTCAGTAACTATGAAGACCGTGTCGATATTTGCCGCAAGCACCTGTTCTCCTTCAGATTCTCCGGCACCACCACGGGAGAGAGATGTTTTCCTGGGAAGGATAGCGACAATCATTTCTGTTGCCTGCTCCGGCTGAAACAGAACCACGACAAAGTCTCCTACAACCGGAAACTCTTTTTTTGTCCTGAGTGCTCCGGATATGGGAACCGTCAGCGGGCCTTTTCCGGTCAGTACCTCATACCGGGTTTTATGGGCAGCACATACCCGGCCAGGAAGGTACGGCCCCTGGAATTTCGTAAAAAGTTCTTCCCAATCATCATTCCATCCAATATGCGTTAAGAATGAGTCATGATTGTGTTGAAAAAGAGGTGTCATACAAGTGGTTCACTAACCTATTATAACTGATTTCCTGTCATCTCATGGATGGGGTGAATGCAAATATCCTGCGTACCGGTTCCTGATGCAGAATCTGAACGGTACGGTATTAAAAAAGCGGATACATAACCGTCACCTGATAGGTTTTTCCCCTTTTATCCGATTCAAATAATATCAGATAGATAATATAATGCTCTTCCAATAAGAAGTAGATATGATAACAGAGAGGTACCCCGGGGGGGATCTTTCATTACCTTGACAGATGAGGGGGATTCATGAATATTTCAGTATTTTTCGAAAATACGAGAGAGAATACAACCATACGCAGCAGGCTGTATCTCCTGCTGCTGATTGGGTGTATGTGTGTTGCGGGATGCGGGTACGCCACAGCAGATACCAATGAATCAGCTGATACTACGCTGACAGTCAGGGACCAGATAACTGCGAACGACTCTATCTCTGACGAATCCTGGATTATGCCAGGGATCGGCCATCAGGACGATCTGCTGATGGATCCTTATCCGCATATCAGGTCTCATGAACGTGAGTCTGCACATAACGCCACCGATGTCAAAAATGCCACCAGCGTTTCTTCAGCGGTATCCACCCGGGCAGCCGGAAGTGAAACCGGAAGCTCCGGAGTAAATACCACGGATCTAGAGCTCACCTGGCAGAGGTGCGTTGGCGGGTCAGAGGATGAAGAGTCCTATGCAATGATCCAGACATCAGACGGGGGATACCTGATGGGTGGATACTCATACTCCAATGATGGAGATGTTTCAGGAAATCACGGATCGGCAGATTACTGGATCGCAAAATTTGATGCATCAAAAAACCTACAATGGCAGAAATGTCTCGGAGGAACAGGTTTTGAGGTTATCAGTTCAATTATCCAGACCACCGATGGAGGATACCTGGCAGGAGGGCATAGTTTTTCCAATGATGGCAACGTAACCGGGAACCATGGGAAATCTGATATCTGGATTGTGAAACTTGATGCTTCCGGAAACATCACATGGCAGAAATGCTTCGGGGGATCAGAGTATGAGTTAATCTATTCAGTCATCCAGATGAGCGATGGGGGATACCTGATCGGAGGAGCTACTGACTCAGATGATGGTGATGTGTCAGGGCATCATGGGAGCCGCGACATCTGGGTAGTGAAACTTGATACATCAGGGAATCTGGTATGGCAGAAATGTCTCGGAGGATCCTTGCATGACGTTTCATATACGACAATCCAGACCACAGACGGAGGATTCCTGGTCTATGGGAAGACATACTCAGATGATGGCAATGTAACCGGATATCATGGAGGCTTAGATATCTGGGTAGTGAAACTGGACTCGGCAGGAACCCTTGTCTGGCAAAACTGCCTTGGGGGATCAGGGCTTGATTATCCCTATTCAGTCATTCAGACTACTGACGGAGGATACCTGGTGAACGGATGTTCCACTTCTAATGATGGTAATGTAACCGGAAACCATGGAAACTCGGATATCTGGGCTTTGAAACTTGATACATCAGGGAATCTGGTATGGCAGAAATATCTCGG